>JAUVCG010000105.1 GCA_030595785.1 Kiritimatiellales bacterium
ATGATCGAATTTTGAAAGTAAGGTACTAAAGCCTAAAGTCTATGGCCTTTCCCGAAGGGACAACATGATTGAACTACTAAAAAAGCGGAAGCTGCGCAAGCAGTTGAAGGAGCACCTGCACGCGGCGCGGCATGCGCGGCACATGCGCGAGGATATCGCCGAGCCAAAGGATCTTGAGGCGCTCAGGACCGCCGAGGCCGCCGTGCGCGAAATCCGTCAGACAGGTGAGGGTAATGTGGAAGAAGCCCTTGAGCGGATCAGCATAGCCGCCAATAAGGTTTATCCCTCCTCCAACAATTCGGGCATGCGCGAAAACGTGGAAGTCATCATTGTCGCCCTTGCCGCGGCGATGGCGATCCGCGCCTTTTTCTTCCAGCCCTTCAAAATTCCGACCAATTCCATGCAGCCGACGCTCAACGGGATCACGACCGAAGCCCAGGCAGAGGCGGGCTTCTTTGATCGCCAACCGATAAAATTCGTCAAGTGGCTGTTGACCGGGGAATCCTTTCAAATTGTTCGTGCCAAGGAATCGGGTTACCTGCAGCTGGCCAAGGAGACGAATGACCTCCTCTACCTTAACATCGGCAATTCGACCCATAAGATTTCCAAGCTCAAGTTTGACCTTTCCCAGCTCGATGGACGAAAGCATTACAATAAAGGGGATGTGATTCTGGCCAACATGGCCATTGCCGGAGACCATATTCTGGTCAACAAGATGAAATACAATTTCATGTGGCCGGAACGCGGGGATATCTCCGTCTTCGACACCCGAAATATTGACCATGACCAAGTGCGCGCCGACACCTTCTACATCAAGCGCATGGTTGGCCTGTCCGGGGAAAAGATCCAGATCCAGGACCGTCGGATCGTGGCCGATGGCGAAGTGATTTCCGATCCGCCCACCTTTGAAAAGATCGCCACTGATCCCGCCTACGACGGTGGGCACCGCAATGCCGGTTTGCTGGCAACTGCAGAGGATGCCATCCAGCTGGCGGACGGTAAATACCTGATGTGCGGCGACAACACCCGGCCGGGCATGAGTCTGGATGGACGCTTTTTCGGCGGCGTTCCACGCGAGGATTTTCAAGGGCCGGCAATTTTCGTCTACTGGCCGTTCCGCGAGCACTGGGGCCGTGTGCGGTAACCACCTGACGAACAACGTTCAGCACCCTGCGTTTATGGAAGCTTGTCTGCAGTGCGTGCTGATCGTGAAAGATTTTAGAGGGATGTTGACAAAAACGCCGTTTTTTGTTTAATACTTTAGCTTTTTCGTGGGTTTTTGGAAGGATGTGCCATGGTACGTGTGCTGTATATTTCGGGGATGGTTTTTTTTGCAGTTTTGATCGGAGATACAGCCCACCGGTTGCAGGGGCTGTATCATGAGGGAACCCTTTTTGAGCAGTACAACAGCGAGCGCAGGGCCGCTATCACCTTGCTTGCAGTCTCCAGTTTAGGACTCGCAACCTTATGCGTCATCCAGGTTGTTCGCTTAAGGCGGCGCTTCGAACATCACAGCTTTGCCTCGATGGACAAAGAGCAGGAGCCGGTGGTGGACGGAACGGAATCAACCAGCATCTATGCTGCTCCGAAAGCCGTTGACGAATGGCAGGACCGTGGGTTGCGTATAAGAAAGCCGTCCCGTCGCCAGAGTCTGGAGATCGTCGGACTGTGGATGGGCATACTGCGGATCTATTGCGGAGTTCTTCCGGTAATCTATTCCTACACCTTGCTGAATTATCTCTTTCTTTGGCTGCCTAGCGGGGCGGGAAACTGGATTTATTCGATTCTTTTCCCCGTGCTTCTGCTAGGTTCGGTTCTGACTTCTGTCGGAATTCTGCGCAAAAAAACGTGGGGCATCAAGTTCGGCTATGCCATGGCCATCTTTCATCTGCTTATCTTTCCATTCGGTACGGCCGCAGGGTTTGTAATGCTGATCGGGCTGATGGGTGCGACATCCGAATTCTCGGCCCCCAGACGCAGCCGCCACCCGGTAAGCCGCAAAGCAAAACGCAAGAAACTGCAATCTTCGGCGCTTTAATTCTGCGCGTCGGCGAACTGTTCAAGTACTTCGGCCTCGGGACTGCGGTCAATAAGGCTGAAGAGCACAATCAGGCACACGGATACCACGAATCCGGGCACGATTTCGTAGAGATCGAACAGGCCGCCTTCCAATTGCTTCCACACCAGCACGGTAACGCCGCCTCCGATGATGCCGGCAATTGCCCCGTTACGTGTCATGCGCTTCCAGTAGAGTGACGTGAGCACCAGCGGGCCGAACGTCGCACCAAAGCCGGCCCACGCGTAGGAAACCAGATCGAGCACGTTGCTGTCGGGTTTAAGCGCAATCGCGCAGGCAATGGCCGCAACGCCAATCACGGTTCCCCGGCTCACCCAGACAAGCTCCTTTTCGGATGCGTTCGGGCGGATGATAACGCGGTAGAGATCCTCGGTCAGTGCGGAGGAGGTGACGAGCAGCTGCGAATCCGCCGTACTCATGATGGCCGCCAGCACCGCTGCCAGCAGGATGCCCCCAACGATGGGATGAGTGAGCCGGTTCACGAGAACCATGAAGATTGTTTCCGCGTCGGAACTGGAGAGTGTTTCCGGAAGGTAGGCGCGTCCGGCCAGACCAACGAGCACGGCGCACGCAAGGCTGATGACAACCCAGGTCATGGCAATTCTCCGAGCGGGACGAACCTCCTCCGGAGAGCGGATCGCCATGAATCGGGTGAGGATGTGGGGCTGGCCAAAGTAGCCCAGACCCCAGGCCAACAGGGAAACGATGGTCAGCAAGGGTATCGGATGGTCGTCGATGGTGTTGAACAGGTTTAAATATCCACTCCCGGCCGAATGGAGAGTTGAGGTTGTTTCGGCAAAGCCGCCCGTGGCGTGGATCGCCAACAGGGGCACGCTGACGATGGCGAAGAACATGATGATGCCTTGAAAGAAATCCGTCCAACTGACCGCCATAAATCCGCCAAGTGCAGTGTAGGAGATAATCACCACCACCCCGATGAGCAGTGCGCTGTGGTAGGGCAGGCCAAAGACCGATTTAAAAAGCTTGGCTCCGGCCACAAAACCGGAGGAGGTGTAGATCAGGAAAAAGATCAGGATAAAAACGGCGGAGAGGGTGCGCAGCAGGCGGTTCGTATCAAGGAAGCGGTTGGCGAAATAGTCGGGCAGGGTGATGGCGTTCCCCGCGATTTCGGTGTAGCGGCGCAGGCGTCGGGCAACAAATCGCCAGTTGAGGTAGGTCCCGGCCGCCAGTCCGACTGCAATCCAGGAGGCTTCCATTCCCTGGAGGTAGGCGTAGCCCGGCAGACCGAGCAACAGCCAGCCGCTCATGTCCGAGGCCTGCGCGCTCATGGCCGCCACCCATTTGTTGAGCTGGCGACCGCCGATCAGGTAGTCGGAGAGTGATTCATTGCGTTTGTAGAAATGCGAGCCAATGGCCAGCATGAAGAGCAGGTAGATGATAAAGGTAATGATAACGCTTATGTTTTCCATGGGCGTTCCGTATTTCGTATTACGTATTGCTTGACCAGAAATGATACTAGGGTAGCTTTTCACACGCAATACGCAATACTCAGTACGTAGTACGCATGTAGAGCCCTTCGAATGAATGGAGCGGAGGGCAGGGATGTATGATAAGGCGGGACTACAAACTTCTAAAGGAGACCCATGACCAAACAGACCAAACAGTTTCTCGCCGATCTTATCAACAGCATCAGCCCGTCGGGCTATGAAGCGCCGGTAGCCAAGGTGTGGAAGGCCGAAGCGACGACTTTCGCATCCAAGGTCTGGACGGATACGCATGGCAATTCGCACGCCATAGTAAACCCCGGCGGTTCGCCGCGCGTCATGCTCGCCGGACACTACGATGAAATCGGCTTCCAGATTTCGTATATCGATGACAAGGGCTTTCTCTGGATTCAGGCGCTCGGCGGCTGGGACCCGCAGATCGCACAGGGGCAGCGCGTACAGATCATGACAAAGAAGGGTGTCGTGCGCGGTGTGATCGGCAAGGTGGCCATCCACATGCAGACCCCCGAGCAGCGCAAAAAGGTTTCCGAGATAAAAGATCTATGGGTTGATATCGGCGCGAAGGATAAGAAGGATGCCGAAAAGAGGGTCGAGGTGGGCGATCCACTGGTGGTGGCCTATGGATTCGAAGAGATCGCCAACGGCCTCGCCGCCGGCCGCGCATTCGACGACCGCGCCGGCGCGTTCGTAGTGCTAGAAGCCGCAAAGCAGCTCACGAAGCTCAGTCCCGCGGCCGAGATCCACGCTGTGGCTACGGTGCAGGAGGAGATTGGATTGCGCGGTGCCACCACAGCCGCCTATGGCATCGATCCGGATGTCGGCATCGCCGTCGATGTCACCTTCGCCACGGACCACCCCAATATGGGCGAAGCGATGAAGCGCGAAAACCTGATCGAGCTGGGCAAAGGCCCCGTGCTGACGCGCGGCCCGAATATTAATTCCAAGCTGTTCGATCTGCTGGTAAAGACCGCCAAGGCTGAAAAGATTCCCTGTCAGATCAACGCCGAGCCGCGCGGCACCGGTACTGATGCCAATGCCATTCAGCTTAACCGTGCCGGAGTGGTTTCGGGGCTTGTCAGTATTCCGCTGCGCTACATGCACAGTCCGTGCGAACTCATCAGCCTCAAGGATCTGGAGCAGTGCTCCAAGCTGTTGGCTAAGACCGTTGCAAAAATTACCCCCAGCACTAACTTTGTTCCGTTTTAGGATATAAGGCTTTAGTACCTTACTTTCAAAATTCGATCATGTTTGCGCAGGATTTTCTTACACCAAGACCGCAAAGTGCGCAAAGATAAGGGGTTCCGTGCTTCGCGATCTTTGCGTCCTTCTGTTCAAATTTGGTTCCGGCTCCGCCGGGTGACGCCTGACATCTGACACCTCGCCTCACTGCCTTACCAGCTTCAACGAACTGACGCCGCCGGTGAAACCGGTGGGGGTTGCGGTCTTGCTGCGGCTTAGCGGAGCGGGCAGTGTTTTATGCTCGCCGATCTGGATGTGGTAGTCTTTTCCGTTAAGCGGTTCCTGTAGCGGAACCAGTGCCACATGCGCACGATTGAGGATAAGGAGGGCCGAGTCCGAGTCAATTTTCACCTCGATCGTGACCCATTTATTCAGGCAGGGAGTGATTCCGTTTTCAGGACGTTCCCTGAGAAAGATCGTTGAGTGGCCGGTTTGGATGGCCGCCTGGACAGCTCCGTCCTTGATGTAGATGGCATATCCCTTTTCATCGTCGCCCTGCGACATGACCAGGCCATCGGTCAGCGCAAACACCCGTATGATTGCAACCCACGCACTTCCGTCGGGATCAAGCAGCGAACTGTGCGGAATGTCGAGCCCTTGCCCCTCATCGAAAACCAGCATGGTGCGGTCGTTGAAGGTTCCTGTGCTAAGCTCGCCCAGGGGCACATGCAGAGGGAAGAGTGTTTTGCTTGGAATCAATCCATTTTCTATCCGCTGAAAATCAAGGTTGAGCATCAGCCCTTTCGGCGGAGGATCGCCCGCCTGCGTGCCGATTGCAATCGTCACAATGAACAGTGCCAGCGCCTTTAATGCCGCTAGTGCCCTGCCGCCATAACGTTGATTGTGCTCTGTTTTCCTCATAAAGCGCTATTTCTGTTCTGCTGTAGCTGATTGACCGGAAATATAGTGGAGTCGGTTACGCTTGGGAAGAGAACTGTTTCGTAGTTCCGCTTTAGGCGGTCGGTGCGCAGAGCCGCCTGAAGGCGGAGCTACGCGCCTTTTCCTTCTATCACTTCCAGAATTAACGGCGGCGGCTCAACGGGGATCTCCGAAGTTTCGATGGCGGAGTTCAGCAGTTGGAAGAGTTGTTTTTCGTCCTCATGACCGTTGGAGTGGATGATGCAAAACGGTTCACCTGCCTCCACGCGCTCGCCGATTTTCTTGAGGTCCGATATACCGACGGCGTGGTCGATTGTGTCGGTGGTTTTGGTGCGGCCCGCTCCAAGCAGAAGGCTGGCGCGGCCGATGGCTTCGGCATCGGCCTTGGATACATAGCCGGATTTTTGGGCGGGTAGGGCGGTCTGCTTTCCGGCTTTTGGTAATCCGGCATCGAGATTGCCGCCGTGGCAAGCGACCATTTCCTTAAACTTTTGCATCGCCATTCCATTCGTCAGGTGTAGGGCGGGGGCCGTGACCCCGCCTTTGAGGTTGGGGGCCTCGGCTACACGCAGCATGTGTTCGGCAAGCGTAATCGTCAGGCCTTGGGAGTCTTCGGGGCCGTTGCCGTTAAGTATGGCGAGCGATTCCTGCACTTCGAGGGCGTTCCCGACGGCGCGACCGAGCGGCTGGTTCATATCGGTGATCAGTGCGACGACCGTGCGCCCCATGGCGGTGCCGGTATCGACGAGCGCGCGGGCGAGCGTGCGGGCATCATCGATATTTTTCATGAAGGCGCCGGAGCCGCATTTAACGTCGAGCACGAGAGCATCGATGCCCTCGGCCATTTTCTTTGACATGATGGAGGATACAATGAGCGGGATGGAGGGGACGGTGGCGGTGACATCGCGCAGGGCGTAGAGCTTTTTATCCGCGGGTGCGATCTCAGCAGTCTGGCCGATCATCGAGCAGCCGCAGGTCTTGAGGGTTTGGAAAAACTCGGCTTCGGAGAGGTCAACGCGGTAGCCAGCTATGGACTCAAGTTTGTCAAGCGTGCCGCCCGTGATGCCGAGTCCGCGGCCCGAAATCATGGGAACCGTTACCCCGCATGCTGCGACGAGCGGGGCGAGAGGGATGGATATTTTGTCGCCAATGCCGCCGGTGGAGTGCTTGTCGATCTTGATGCCGGGAATACGGGCAGGC
>JAUVCG010000122.1 GCA_030595785.1 Kiritimatiellales bacterium
AGCTGGGCGAGGCCGTTCATGCCAACCCCGCCAATGCCAATGAAGTGAATATGCCGCATAGGAAGTCGGTTAATTTTCCAGCGAATTCAGTAACTCTTCAATCTCATCTTTCTCTGCTGGTGTTACAGAAGAGGTCGTTGAATTCGGTTCGGCTGCGACGGGACTATCATCTATGGGCGCGGATTCTTCCGATTCATTCTGGCGGGGATCTTCGAAGATTTCAAATTCAGAATCAACACCATCTTCATCAGGGTCCGGGATCTGGCGCAGTTTACTTTCCGACCAGTTGACCTTTCCCCAGTTTTCCTGCTCGATGCTCGTGCCTTTGTAGAGCCGCCTGGTTTGCCCTGTCATTTCAGCCATGTCAGTCATGACGTAGGGTGTCATAAGGACGATGAGCTCACGTTGGTCTTCTACCTGGGTAACCGAGCTGAAGAGATACCGACCGATCAGCGGGATATCACCGAGAAGTGGAATTTTGGAGACCGAATCTTTCATCTCCGAACTTATCATTCCGCCCAGCACAACCGTTCCTCCATCGGGAACAGCGATGGAGGCCTCAAATTCGCGGTTAAGGATGATGGGCACCTCGTTGCCGTCGATGGTGACAAGGGGGCCGACAGCATCGGCTTTCTGGGAGATTTCCATTACCACAAAACGCTGGGGATTAATGCGCGGTGTTACGGTGAGCTGGATACCGATATCCTTGTATTCATAGTTGGAGCGCTGGCTTCCCAGGCTGCTGGCATATGAATCGGTCGATGTAACCACGGGACGCTGCTCGCCAATACTCAACGTGGCCTCGGTATTATCCGTGGTCATAATTACCGGCGTTGAAATCAACCGGGCATCCTGGTCGGTCTGGGCGAGGTTGATCAGTATTTGGGAATCCAAGCCGGAAAGGTTTTGGTAGTAGCTCAGGGCCCCTACAGCGACATTCTCAATCGCATTGGTAATCAGTGATTGGCCATCCCATGCTCCGATTTTTTCATCGCCCTGAGCACGGTAAAGCCAGTCGATGCCATGGCGCAGCTCTTCACTCAGACCAATTTCAAAGATCGCTGCCTCAATCACCACCTGCTCCAGCATGACGTCCAGACTCTTGATCACTTCCTTGAGGGCGGCGATATCGGATTTTTCACCCATCAGCAGAACGGAGTTGGAGCGTTCATCGGCCAGGATCCGGGTCTCTTCTGAAAGGCGGCTCAGGTTTTCGATCGAGGCTGAACCGGGATCCGCTTTCGGTGTGACTCGGCTGGCGCGCTGGATGCCGCTGGTACGGGAAGAGCTGGTGCGACTGCCACCGGTTGTGCCGGTGCGAGAAGAGGATGAAGAGGAGCCGCTGCGCGAGCCCGTCGCCGCGCCAACGAGTTCGTTGAGTGTTCCGGACAGATCTACGGCGTCGGCATATTCGAGGTTGACCACTTCGAAGGTAATGGCCGGGGCGACTTCGACATCGAGCACCTTGATAATCTTGTCGAAGAACTCAAAGTTGCTCTCCTCCGAGAAGATGATAATAATATTGGTGCGCTCATCAGCCATTACCTTGACCTTGCCATGGATAATCAGATCACCACTGCTTTCGGTCTTGGAGATGGTGGCCTGGGTGGGCCGGGTTGCAGTCCTTGTTGTGCGTGCACGGATGACCCCGGCCGGGGTGCGCGCGGTCGAGGGTGCCCCGGCTTTCTGGTCTTCCTGCGCCATGGTAATGATTTCTGCAAGTTTGCTGGCGATCTCGGTGGCTTCGGCATACCTGATCTCGTAGATACGCGGTTCAACGCCGGCGCTGGCCCGGTCGATGAATTCGATCAGTTCCCTGATGCGGACAATATTCGACTCAGTATCGGTAATCATCAGGCTGTTGCTGCGTTCCAGGGTTTGGATTTTTCCGTAGGCATGCATCAGATGCTGTACCGCGGTCTGCACTTCAGGAATCTGGACGTTTTTGAGTTGGATGATCTGCGTGACGAGTTTGTCTGTGTTGCCGTATTTCGTCGAGGGATCCAGGTTGATTTTAAGGCCTTGCCCGCCGATATCAGGGGAGGTTGCCAGAACCACTTTTATAAACCTGTCGCCCATGGGAACCAGAGAAATATTGTTCATTCCCAGGATCGCTTCGACCACCTGGATGCATTCCTGCCGGGTAAGGTCTTTGGCCTTGAGTGTAATGGTGGCGTTTACGGCGTCGTTCTTTAGATAGATCTTGTCCGTCCATTCGCAATACTGCTCCATGACAATATCGAGCGTGGCGCTTTCGAACGCGAAGTCGTATAGCTTTTCAGCCGTTTGGGGCGTTGCCGCTGCCTGCCTTGGTATAGCCATCGCGGGGGCTGTGGCGGGGCTTGGTTCAGTATCAGGGGGTGTTTCCGCCTGTCCCGGCGCGGCCATTACGGGGGGTGCTGAAGGGTTCGTAGATGTGGAAGGCGGCGGCTGAGCCGTTGCCTGAATCAACAGGGCCGCAGTCGATAAAAGAAACAGCGCCGTCAGTGGAATTCGTCTGTATTTCATAAAAAAAGGTACCCTGTAATTATCGATCTGTGCAGTCTAGTTGCCTGCCTGTAGAAAGCAAGACGGGATGATACAGAAGATTATTGCATAAAAAAACCGCTCCGAAGACCGGAGCGGGTTTTTGAGGTAGAGAAGATTCCTCCCTACTTTTGGTAAAGCGGGCGTTGTTTGTAGGTTGTATGCAGCAGCTCGTGTGCCTTATGACTGAGCGGCTCACCCAGAAACTCATCATACACCCGTTTGATTTCCGGGTTGTGGTGCGAGCAGCGCAGGAGGCTCTTTTCGTCGTCAGTATAGATGCCGCGTGTACGCTGTGCACGGATCTCATCGGTCGCTCCGTGAGGCTGACCGCCGCCGCCGATGCAACCACCGCGGCAGGCCATTACTTCAATGAAGTGATAGGGCGTTTCCTCACCCTTGTCGCGAGCTTCGCGAACCTGATCAATGACCGCCTGTACGTTGCCCATCTGGTGAGCGACGGCGATCCGTACCTTGGCGCCCTTGATATCGATTTCAGCTGACTTGACACCTTCCATTCCGCGGACGGCTTCGAACTCAACCTGTTCGAGGTCTTCCTTGGTGATGAGGTAGTAGGCCGAGCGCAACGCTGCTTCCATTACACCGCCGGTGACACCGAAGATCGTTCCTGCACCACTATACTGGCCGAGGATGCTGTCGCACTCGGAATCCGGCAGACTCGGGAAGTCGATGCCGGCCTGCTTGATCATGCGGGCCAGCTCGCGGGTGGTGATGGAATAATCAATATCCTGGTAGCCCGAAGCGAACATTTCGTCGGAGCGGGTGATCTCATACTTCTTGGAGGTGCAGGGCATGACGGAGACCATGGTGATCGTCGAAGGATCGATTTCGGCCTTTTCCGCGTAGTAGGTTTTCGACATGACACCGAGCATTTCCTGTGGTGACTTGGCCGAGGAAAAGTTCTCTACAAAGTCGGGCACAAATTTTTCCATGTAGTCGGTCCATGACGGGCAGCAACTGGTGATCAGCGGAAGCGGGCCGTCGCCGGTGAAGCGTTTCACGAACTCGGAGCCTTCCTCAAGAATCGTCAGGTCGGCCGCCCAGTTGGTGTCGAACACAGCGTCGAAACCAAGGCGCCGCAACGCCGTGTAGATCTTGCCGGTCACGATTGCGCCGGGTTCCATGCCGAAGGCTTCGCCCAGCGCCACGCGGACCGCCGGGGCGATCTGCACAACGACATGCTTGTCCTCTTCCTTGATGGAATTCCATACGGCCTTGGTATCGTCCTTTTCATAGATTGCACCGACGGGGCAGTGCGCAGAGCACTGCCCGCATTTGATGCACGGGCTCTCTTCAAGGGTTACGTCCGCCGCCGGGGCGAGACGTGTTCCGTCGCCACGACCGATGAATTCGAGCGCATACACGTTCTGCATTTCCTGGCACACGAGTACGCAGCGCCCGCACTTCACGCATTTTTCCGGAGTCAGCACGATCGACGCGGTCGATTCGTCGCGCGGAATTTCCGGCGCACGCTTTTCAAAGGGAATATCCCGAATGCCGAAGTCGGCGGAGAGATCCTGCAGTTCGCAGTTTCCACTGCGCCCGCATTGGAGGCAGTCATTCGGATGCGTGGAAAGAATCAGTTCCAGTACCGTGCGGCGGACTTCCACCACTTCGGGGTCGTGGGTGATGACCTTCATGCCCGGGCCTACCGCCGTGGCGCAGGCGCGCAGCATTTTCGGGGAGCCTTCCACCTTCACGACGCAGATGCCGCAGGCGGCCCATGCGTCGAGGTCGTTGTGGTAGCAGAGCTTCGGAATCGTTACACCCAATTCCTTGGCGGCGTCCAGGATGGTGGTTCCTGCCGGGACACTTACGGGTATTCCATTGATTTCACATTCAATCATAGACATGGCATTTTTCCTTTTTTCAAAACGTTACCGGTTTTTCATTTTAGATTACCGATTTTAGATTTCCGATTTGTGGAACTCAGTTGGCGTTGGCCTTTTTCTGGTCGGGGAAGCTGTCGCAGCCCCAAAAATCGTCAATCAGCATTCAGCAATCAAAAATCATATCCCGTCTCCTATCCCTTGAGGATTGCGTCAAATTTACATTTATCGAAGCACTGTCCGCACTTGATACACTGGCTTTGGTCGATGGTGTGCACCGCTTTGACCTCGCCGCTGATGCAGTTGACCGGGCACACACGAGCACATGCGGTACAGCCGATACACTTGTCTTCAATGATGGTGTAGGCGAGCAGGTCCTTGCATTTTCCTGCCGGGCATTTCTTATCGTGGATGTGCGCCATATACTCATCTTCGAAGTAGTTCAGCGTCGACATGATCGGGTTGGGCGCCGTCTGGCCAAGACCGCACAGCGAGGCCTTGCGCATAGCCTGAGCAAGAGTCTTCAGCGTGTCGATGTCTTCCATCGTTCCCTGGCCCTTGGACATTTTATCGAGGATGTTATAGCAGGTGCGTCCACCGATGCGGCAGGGGGCGCACTTGCCGCACGATTCGTCGACCGAGAACTCAAGATAGAACTTGGTCACGTCAATCATACAGTCGTCTTCGTCCATCACGATCATGCCGCCGGAGCCCATCATGGAACCGATGCTCTGGAGGCTTTCGTAGTCGATCGGGATGTCGAGAAACTCTTCGGTGATCACGCCGCCGGACGGGCCGCCGGTCTGGGCGGCCTTGAACTTCTTGCCGTCC
>JAUVCG010000014.1 GCA_030595785.1 Kiritimatiellales bacterium
CCGCCGACGCGCTCGAAGGTTTTTTCCTGGAGGACACGCAACAGGTGTACCTGCACGGCGGGGGAGATGTCACCGATTTCATCGAGAAAGATGGTTCCTCCGTTAGCCAGTTCAAAGCGTCCCTTGCGCTGCTGGGCCGCACCGGTGAATGCCCCTTTTTCGTGACCGAAAAGTTCGCTCTCGATCAGGTTTTCGGGTAGGGCGGCGCAGTTGACGCTGATGAAGGCGTTGTTCTTGCGCGGACTGTTGAAGTGGATGGCGCGCGCGACCAGCTCCTTGCCGGTTCCGGAGTCACCGCGCACAAGCACGGTTGCGGCGCTGATGGCCACCTGAACAATCTGCTCATAGACCGCCCTCATGGAGTTACAGTTGCCCACCATGTTGTCGATGCTGTAGCGATCGCCCAACTGCCGCCGCAGCATTTCGTTTTCAGATTCGAGCGCGTGACGTTCCTCGATCTCCTCGCGGATCGTCGATACGGCTGAAGCCAGGATTTGTGCGACGTGCTGGAGAAAGAGGAAGTAGCCTTTCAGTTCGTCCTCCTCGCAAGCGGGCAGGTCAATGCTCATGGTGCCGATGACTTCCTTGTGGTGGATGATCGGTACACAGAGGAAGGCGGTCTTCCGGTCGTCGCGCGCCTTGGTACGGTTGAGGAAGTCAGGCGACTCGCTGATGTCCGCTACCATTTCCGGTCTCCCGCTCTGGGCCACCCGTCCGGTAACGCCTTCGCCGAGCTTGTACTGCCCGCGTCGGGCCTCGCTGTTGGACAGACCGCTCGACGCTTCGATATTCAGGATGTCCGAGTCCGGTTTGCGCAGGGCAAGCGTGCCGCGCAGCACGCCCATATCGGTTTCAATGATTTGCATTACTTCGTTCAGCAGCTCTGAAATATTGTGCTGGCGTGCAGACGTCGTCTGCGAGATTTTATACAGAACGTTGAGTTCCTTTGCGCTTTGATTCATTTTTGCATCCTCATGCGGGTTCGCCCGGAATGACCGGAATCACAAGTACAAAAATGTATCTAAGAGGCCGTGTAAAACACAAGTGTAATTAATGGTAAATATATCACGGGGTGGTTTTAGACCGCATATTTCATGAAGAAAAACGAAATGAGTGATAAAAGCCAATAGACACCGTGGTCAAATGAATATTTTTCGTGATTTTTAAAAACGACACTTTGCATTTTTATATTTTGAGCGGGTCAACGATTTTAAACACCCTGCGGGCGTTGTTTAATCCTGCCATTCATAATCATCCATGGTGTCGGAAGGGTAGCACCATTCGCGGATGGCGGGTATCCCGTCGATCGCAGGACCGTACACCCTCACCCAAAAGCCTTTCAGGTAATCCTCATAGGTCTTTTTAGCGTAATAGCTTAAAGAGACAGAGCCTCCATAGGAGGTAGAGTAATCTACGCCGGTGACGTAATCAGTTAAAAGCAGAATAGGTTGGGTATGTTCAGTAACCTTTTTCCCAGTCGCAATTTTATCGATATTCAACCGTCCACCACCCACCCGGTTGATGCTCTGCTTCCCTTCGTAGCCATGTTTCAGAATAAAAGCCCGGAACTCGACCCGCAGGTCCTCGAGCACAATGCCGGTTCTGTTTTCTAATGTGATTGCATAGATGATTTTGGTTGTTTCACCGGATTTTACCTTGGATCCATCACTTTGCTTCTCATATTGAGTGTCTCTATTCTTCTCTGAATCCACCTTGATCTTGAATTTTGCGGGTGACATGAACTGGTCGGCAGCAATCCATTGCTGGACATATTCCTGGTCCGGTTCGCTGAAGACCGTCGGCAGGACCCACAGCTTCTTTCCGCTTTCGCGTTCAATCTCGATTTTGCCTGTGCGCGCGTTGTAGCCCTTGATCGTGGCATCAAGGGTTCGGCCGTCCAGAGAGGTGAAGGTGCGGAGAGCGCCTTCACCAAGGCCTGTCGACGAGCAGGCGGCAATGAGCAGGCAGCAGAGTGATAATGCGTGGTGTGATCTCATGTATCCACTTTATGGCTGTGAGTAATTTCCATCAATGAAAAAGATCTCTATTAATCACACCCTATTTCTTCCGCAATCCACATGTGAGGGTTCGTGGTTCAATGGTTGGAAGTTCCAAAAAAAAACCATAGAGTTTCCGATCGATGGAGATTTCTACACAAAAGGGTGGTTTATGGCACATGTCGGGTCTCATTGCAGGCCTGCTCCTCATCGCGCTGGGCACTGCACTGGTTTGGCTGCTTTTGGGTTGCCCGACAACCGGCATTGACGATGCATATATCTTTTTTGTCTATGCCCGGAATTTTGCTCAGGGACACGGCTTTGTCTATAATGTGGGTAGCGAAGCGGTGGAGGGGTTCACTTCGATGCTGTGGGTACTCATTTCCTCGGGACTGTTTCATTTTTTCCAGACCGTGGAGATACCGCTTTTTCTGTTGAACCTGTTGTTTGGATTCGGGGTGCTTGCCGTCTGCCTGCGACGGCTTAGGTCGTTCGGATTATTTTTGCTACTGGTGGCGTCCTCTCCGGCCTGGTTCGCATGGAGCCATGTCACACTGATGGAGTCCGGTCTCTGGTGCCTGGTGCTGACGCTGCTGGTCCTTTCGGTGGTTGATCAACGAACCAACACCGTCGCAGCGCTGCTTCCGTTTCTTATCATAGCCCGGCCCGAATCGATGCTGTGGGGCGTGTGGCTAATCCTTGTTTTGGGATTGGATGTCGGTTCGGAAAAAGGATGGAAACATGGACTGAAGACGGCGGTATTTCCGCTTGTGGCTTTCGCAATCTCGCTCGCAGCTCTGGTTTCATTTCGCATGGCTTATTTTGGATTTCCCGTACCCAACACCTACTACGCCAAGGTTTCGGTAGATCTTTTTTCCAACCTGTGGAACGGGGTGGGCTACCTGTTGCGCTACCTCATCAGCAGCCCGGCTGTATTCCTCGTGCTGGCCACTTTGGTATGGGTGCTCTTTCGTGATTTACGAAAGAGGAAGCAGGGTGCGTCCAGATCGCTCGTGCTGGTGCTGTGTCTGCTGCCGGGCATTGGAATTCCTGTGCTGGTCGGAGGCGATCATTTCGGGGCCTTCCGATTCTATCAACCGATCTGGCCATTGCTGTGTCTGCTGACCGCCATGGAATGGCCCTCTGTTTCGGAACGACTAAACCCTGCAGTTTACCGTGCTCTGCTTATGGTCCTGCTATGCTCCGGCTGGCTGCTTTTCCCGCTGACCGCCAAACTTCGGCATGAGTTCCGCATTGCGCGGGAAGGATACTCGTACGGGAGGGTATTGGCGGAATCCTTTCAGCATAACGACGACTACCCGTCGGTAGCGGTAATCACGGCCGGCGGATTCAAGTATGCCTATCCGGGTAACGTGTTTGATCTGATGGGACTCAACTCAATCGAAATGGCTCATGCGCCCGGATCCCGTACCGGGGAGAAGAATCATTCGGGGTTCAACCGCGACGTGTTTTATCAGTGGAATCCGGATATTCTGCTGTGTGGCGACTCCGCTGTGTTTGACTCGCGGGTGCTCAACGGATTGCATCAGGAAGCAGAATTCAACGCTTTATACGTTCGCCGTATTCTTCGACAGGATGGTTGCGCCGTCAGCGCTTTCTTTGCCCGCAGGTTTCTGGCCGGGCTGCCAGAGGCTGGAGATACGACTGGCATGGGAGACTTCAAGATTGATGTGCCCGAGCCCATCGAGACGAAGCTGTGATGCAACCGTGCGCAATGCGGTGTCCGGTGTGTTGCAGTCGGAGCTGAGGTGCGACAGAAAAACGTGTTCGAGCGCATCGGTGGCACACTCGGAAATCAGCTGCGCGGCCCCCATATTGGAGAGGTGGCCCTGGCGACTGCGGATACGCTGCTTAAGCGGCCACGGGCGCGGGGCTTCCTGCAGGAGGTCTTCATCGTGGTTGGATTCAACGATAATGGCGTGGCATCCTTTGAGCTTTTCCCGCACCAGCGAGGTGGCCATGCCGAGGTCGGTAACGATACCGATGACGGTTCCGGCGGCCTTGAGGCGGAAGCCGACGGGTTCGTAGGCATCGTGCGGAACGGAGAAGGGCTCGATGCTGATGTCGCCGATTTCAAAAGGTGATCCGGTCTGGAAAACCCTGACGGCGATTTCATCGGATTTGGGCATGCGCCGGATGCCGTTGAGCGTGCCGGCGTTAACGTAAACCGGAATGCCATGGCGCTTTTGCAGGATGCGAATCCCGGCTACATGGTCACCGTGCTCATGGGAAACGCAGATACCGGAGATGCTTTCGGGGACAACGCCGATCTGGTCGAGCCGGACGGCCACCTGCTTGGCGCTCAACCCGGCATCGATCAATATCCTCGTTTTATCCGAGGCCACATAGACGGAATTGCCGGAACTTCCGCTGGCCAAAACACACACTTGCAGACTCATAAAGGGGGATTCTCCATCAACTGCGGCCCACACTAAGCGAAGCGGTGGGGAAGGGAAAGTTTTCAGTTGTGATTTGTAGAACGTAGGAGGTGGAAGGTAGGATGAATCTAATAATAGCTTCTTTCGGTCAGGTTTCCATGGATTTTACCATTCACCTTCCACCTTCCACCTTCTACAATCTCTGATCAAAACTTGGCTTGAAATCTGCTTAAGAAGCTGTAGGTTAACTTTATGGCACATCCCGGATTAGTATTAAGTCAAGAGATGAAGATGCAGCAGGTTCTTGCTCCGCATCTTTTTCAGTCGTTGGAAATTCTGCAGATGCCCTTGCTGGATCTCCAGCAGATGATCAAGCAGGAGCTTTCGGAGAACCCAACTCTCGAAGCTACGGAGCAACAGGCCGATGCCCAGATCGAGATCGAGCAGGGTACGAAAGATGTCGAGCGCGATGAATTCGACAACGAGATTGAAAAGCTGGCTGCGCTGGGCGAGGAATGGGGCGACAACTTCTACGAAAACCGTCAGGTGTCAGGCGGGAGCGATGCGGAAGAAAAATACCAGTACATGATGGATTCGCTCTCTGAATCCTCTTCACTGCACGATGAACTGCTTGAGCAGTTGACGCATTCCAGCCTGAACGAATATGAGCGAAAGATAGCCGGGATCGTGCTCGGTAATATTGATGACGATGGCTATTTGCAGCTCGATGTCGAAGATCTGCTGGCTTTGCCGAATTTTCCGGCCGAGACGCTGGATAAGATTCTCGCCACGATCCATGATTTTGATCCACCTGGCGTCGGTGCGCGCGATCTGCGTGAGTGCCTGATGCTCCAGCTCAAGCGAGCGGGCCGAGAGGATACACAGGAATATCAGCTGGTGGCCGAACACCTCGATTTGCTCGGACGGCACAAATACGATGAGATTGCCCGGGCCATGGGACTAACGGGTGAGCGCGTCAAAGAGTTGGCGGCGGCGGTGGCCAAGCTGGATCCAAAGCCGGGACGCAACTTCAGCGAAGCCCAAATCGAATATGTCACGCCCGAGATCATCGTCGAGAAGAAGGACGGCGAATACGTCATTACGCAAAACAAAAAGCCATACCCCAACCTTTTCATTAGCCGGAAATATCTACAGATGCTCAAGGATCCCGGCACCTCGAAAGAGGTGAAGACCTACATCCGCGAAAAGATCACCAAATCCAAGCAGTTTATCCAGAGCATCGACCAGCGGATGAGTACGATCTACCGTATTGCCGTCGAGATCGTTCGCATCCAGCGCGACTTCTTCGACCATGGCGTATCAAAGCTCAGACCGCTTAACATGAAGACTGTAGCCGAACTGCTCGAGGTGCATGAAACCACGATCAGCCGTGCCACGACCGGAAAATACATGCAGACCCCGCGCGGACTGCTCAGCATGAAATATTTCTTCAAGCCCGGCATCATGACGACGAGCGGAGAATCCATTTCCAACGAGAGTGTGAAATCCGCACTCGGCGAAATTATCCGCGACGAGGACAAGAAAAAGCCCTATTCCGATGCTAAACTCGTGAAGTTGCTGGAAGAGGACGGGATGAAGATTGCGCGGCGCACCGTCGCCAAATACCGCGATCAACTCCGCATCCTGCCGTCGCACCTGCGGAAAATTCATTAGGAGCGCGTTGCCGCTCCGGTTATCAGTTAATCGTAAGGCGGCAACGGTCAACGACCTTGCCGCCTTTTCATTGGCACAGGGGAATCCCCCGTTAACCAATAACCAACAACTAGCGGGCGAAGCCTCGCCTACGCTTCGGCTTTCTTCTTTTTCAGGTTACGCAGGCTGGTCTGTCCAATCATCAGCAGGTTGCTGGTGGTCCAGTAGAGCACAAGGCCGGAGGGCATGCTGTAGAAGAAGAAGAGCATCATAATCGGCATCATGAACATCATCATCTTCTGCTGTTGCTGCTGTTCCGGCGTTGCCGCGGTTCCCGGGGAGGAGAGCTTCTGCTGCCAGATCATGGACAAGGACATGACGATGGGCAGGATGTTGAGCGATTGATCAAAAGGCAGTTTTCCTGGGAACAAGTTTTCGGCTGTGCTCAGGTCGGCGATCCACAGGAAGCCGGAATACCGCAACTCAATAGCGTTGCGCAATACCGTGAAGAGTGCGATGAAAACCGGAATCTGTACAAACATCGGCAGGCAGCCACCCATCGGGTTGACCTTCTTCTCCTTGTAAAGCTTCATGGTTTCCTGCTGAAGCTTCTGTGGATTGCTTTTTCCGTGTTTGGCCTGGAGCGCCTTAATTTCCGGCTGGATCTCCTGCATGCGCCTCATGCTTTCCGTACTCTTGTGTGTCAGCGGCCAGAAGAGGATGCGGATTAGAAGGGTGAGCAGGATTATGGCGATGCCGTAGTTCCGAACCACACTGTGGAACACATTCAGCGTCGCAAGCAGGAACCGGCGTGAGGGTTCCATCAGCCAGTTCATCCAGGAAAAGGCTCCGATGGTCTCGAACTCCATCACTTTTTCCATGTGGTTGCCGGATTCCTTCAGGATGGAATATTTCTTGGGGCCGATGTAGTAGCTATAGTTGACGTCGTAGCTGGATCCCGCATCAACCACCTCCGGCTTAAAGATCAGCGCGGCGGCGATGTCTTTCGGAATGACCCCTTTGCCCTCGGTTTCGCGCGAGGATAGAATGGCCATCGTGGCGATCGGCTCTTCCGGCCGCAGGATCTGCGTAAAGAATTTGTTTTTTACGGAGACCCAGTCCACTACGACGCCGGTCATGTCGACAGGCACGGTGTCGATAGAGAGCGGCTTCGCCTTACCGTAGAGCTTGTGCAGCTTCCGGCCCCAGAAGTTGATGCCGCCGGCCGGAGTATATGAATCGACACCGAGGATGCTGACGCCCTTCATGGATTTCATCTCGGCCGGGTTCTTCATGTAACCGGTGAGGATGCGGTTCGCGGGGAGGCTCCACGGAGCGGAACCGGTATTGATAAACCGGTCTTTAACGGTCAGTAGATATCCGTCGCCCAGGGCAATGATGCGTTCGAAGGCGATTCCGTCACCCAGAATTTTAGCAAAGGAAACCGATTGGTCGTCTTCCGATTGCAGGAGGCCAAGCGATTCGTTTGCTCCAATACCCTCAATGCCTTCATACGCGAGGGCGGTGGAGCTGGAAAAGTCGAGTACGACGGGCGGGGAATCCTTTTCGTTCAATTCAGGATAGAGAGGTTCCCCTTTTTCATTTTGGTCAATCAGGGTAGCGGACTTGATACCGCCGCCTAATGTGGTGAGCTCGAGCTTTATCTTTTCGTTTTCAAGAAGCACCACGATCTCTTCGGCCTTGGGTTTCTCTACGACCGGGATTTCGGTCTTAACCGCCTCTGCGGCTGTAGTAGCCGAGGCTGCTGTCAGTGTTGCCTGCTCGATGGATCCGGCTGATGGAGTCTTTTCCGCAGGCTGCTCGATGGGGGCAGGTGCCTTGGCCGGGAATTTCGGGGCGATAAACATGCGATCGATGAACATCCATGCCGGAATCAGCAGGGCGAGCAATATGACGGGAATTAAATCTTTTTTATTCATAACATCTCTCTTCTGAATTTTTACCACTCTCTATTGCTTGAGGACACCAGGGTTTATGAAGGTGAAGCCTCTATACTACTCTGCGCCCTCTGTGGTGAAAGACTTCCTATTCTTGCCTGGCACGGGGTCGTATCCGCCCGGATGGAACGGATGACATTTGCAGATTCTCTTGAGCCCGAGCCAAAGACCGGAGACCATACCATGTTGCTTCAGTGCATCAATGCAATAGTTCGAACAGCTGGGGTGGAATCGGCAGCGCTGCCCCAGCCACGGACTGACGACTTTTTGGTAGCCTTTAAGCAGAAAAATGGCCGCCCTTGCTGGTAGGGACGGTTCGCCGAACCGTCCGTTGCGGCGCGCTCGGCGAGCACGCCCTACCTTATTATTCGTCGAGTTCATATTCCTGCCGGGCCTTCATCAGGTTTTCCTCGGAAATGATTTCGGCCTTCCGGGCCAGTTTGAGCAGCTCGCGGAGTACATCCTTCCACTCGGCCCCGAGAATATTCCGACGGCCGATAAGGATGACATCGAAGTTACCCGAAAAACAGGGGCGGAGGTTGCGGTAGGCTTCGCGCAGGCAACGGCGGGCAAAGTTACGTCGATTGGCGCGCAGGTGAACTTTCTTGCTGGTAATGACTCCGAGCCTCAGCGAGGCGCCTTCGCCGCTGCGGAGCCAGAGCACCATGTAGCGGCCAACCCATTTGCGGTTTTGGGCGAAAGTTTCGGCAAAAAGCCCCGATTGGGTCAGCCGTTGCTTTTTGGATAAACACCGATCAAGCCCGCTGGACGGCGGGCTTGAGTCGATGGAACGGTCCGACTCCCTCTGGTGGGGCTCCGGCATGTTGGGTTCCCTGGTGGTTATACTGCAGTAAGCTTCTTGCGGCCCTTCTGGCGGCGGCGCTTCAGGAGCGCGCGGCCATCTGCCGTGGCCATACGATTGCGGAATCCGCACTTGCGGGCACGTTTCAGTTTTGATGGCTGGTATGTACGTTTCATCGGTAAATTCCTCACATGGAGCCTGCGGCTCCGGTTATTCGTTATCCGTTATAGGTTAATAGGGAACAGCTCCTCAAGCCTGTTAACCGATAACTGCTTTCTGATAACTGCCTTGGCAAAACCACCGGTCTGGCCAGAAGGCTTCCCTAAAAAGCAGGGTAAACTACCAGTAAACCGCCGGTTGTCAAATCCAATTAGACGTGAAAAGTGACGGCTTATTCCTCGATGGTCCTATAATCATCTGCCGTTCTGTACAACCATTTTCAAGCTTCAGGTTTTCCGCCACGGGCGGATCAGCCGAAGCCGGAGGCGTAGGCTGGCAGGGTTCACTTTTCACGCGCGTGCGATTGCATTCGCACGAGGAGTCCGCCACCATGCGCGGATTATGAAAAAAGAGATCAACTTAAGCGGCGGAATCGACATCGATACGGTGGTCGATAATTCAGACCAGCGCATCGACGGACGAAAGGCCGATGACCTGCGCGAGGTCAAGTTCACGAAGGACTTCATCACTACGGCAAAAGGGTCGGTTTTAGTGGAGATGGGTAATACGCGCGTCATCTGCACAGCCAGCGTCGAGGAAAATGTGCCCGGCTGGATGCGCTTCCAGAAGGTGCCCGGTGGATGGGTAACGGCGGAATACAGCATGCTGCCCGGGGCCACGCAGGACCGTACCCAACGCGAGGCCACAAGGGGAAAAATCGGCGGACGCACCATGGAAATCCAGCGCCTCATCGGCCGTTCGCTGCGCGCGGTGGTCGATTTGCAAAAGCTCGGCCGTCGGCAGATCTATCTTGATTGCGATGTAATCCAGGCTGACGGCGGAACCCGCACAGCTTCCATTACGGGTGCATATGTTGCGCTCAGGCTGGCAGTCAACCGTCTGATGAAAGAGGGGCTGCTGAAGAAAGATCCCGTCATTGAAGGTCTGGCGGCCATCAGTGTCGGCATCAACAAGCAGGTGCCGATCCTTGATCTTTGCTATATCGAAGATTCTGCGGCGGAAGTCGACGCCAACTTTGTGATGACTGAATCCGGAAAAATCATTGAAGTGCAGGGCACCGCTGAAGGTGCGCCGTTCAGCAAAGACGAGCTGATGGAAATGATGGCCCTCGCCGAAAAGGGCATCGGCGAACTGATCGAAATGCAGAAAGCCGTTCTTTCCTGACCAGCCATTAAGGGCTATGTTCGGGTCAACGCAGAGATTATCTGTGATGGCCCGTTTTTTTGGCGGGTTCCGACAGCTGTACAATAATAGGTGTGACGAAAGAGCCGAACCGGGTGTATGTAGGTTAGAAGATGGCCATGGATGAACGGACAGACCAGGAGCTGGTGGCAGCTTGCCTGGATGGGCGGAAGGATGCGTTTGCGGAACTGGTTCGTCGCCATCAGGATTCGGTTTTTGGTTTAGCCGTGGGCATGACGCGCAACCAAGAGGACGCAGCGGATATGGCACAGGAAGCTTTCATACGGGCATACGCCAAGTTGGAGCAGTATAACCCCGAGCACTCGTTCCGTCCCTGGCTTCTGCGCATCTGCTCCAACCGGACGAAGAATCTGTTCCGTAGCCGGGCGAACCGGCGGAAGATGGAGGATCGGCACATGGTGCAGGTGGACGTCGAGCAAAGTGAGGCGGAACCCGACTTCCAGGAATTGGAAGAGGCGATGGCCAAGCTGCCGCACAAGCTGTGCGCACCGTTGCGGCTGAAGTATATGGAAGGGATGCCATACGACGAAATCGCCCGCGTGCTTGGCATCGGTGTGAGTGCGGCCAAAATGAGAACCTTGCGGGCACGAAAACAATTGTTGGAGTTATTGAAGCCATGAAAAACGAAGAACAGTTGATCCAGCGCTTGGAAAACCACCGGGCCAAGGCTCCGGGGGGGTTTGTGGAGCGGGTGATGGATTCGCTTCCGGTCTGGCGCAAAAGGCGCAGCAGAGGCTTCTGGCCGGCGCACGGTCGCTGGATCGTTCCGGCGTTGGCCGGCGCGGCGGCATCGATGCTGGTGGTTTTCGGGGTTGGGCTGCTTGGCCGTCCGGCAGCGGAGACTGCGGCGGTGACCTTCCACTTCGAGCTGCATGCTCCAGGCGCTGATCGCGTGGAACTGCTGGGTACCTTCAACAATTGGCAGACGAGCGATATTGTCTTGAGCGGACCCGATGCTTCGGGACACTGGACCACGGAAGTCGCACTGCCGGAAGGGCGGCATGAGTATATCTTTTTGGTGGATGGCGAGCGTTGGCTGGCCGATCCCAAGGCGGCGACCCATCGTCCGGATGGCTTCGGGCGCGTGAATACGGTAATCAAGGTTTATGATGATGAAGATGCGGCTCAGAGTTAGAACAGGCATGGTTGGGCTGCTGCTCTGCGGAACGGTTTTGGCTGGCGATAACCAGGCGCCTTCTGGCGAATGGCAATCGCTGTGCGAAAGAAACCGCCATATTGGATTGGATGCGGAGCGGGTGACCCAAATGGTTGGGCATTGCCGTAAAAGGGGCCTGTCGACCCGGGACACCGAAACGCTGCTGGCTCCGGTCCGTGCCGCCGACAGGGAATCGCTGCCGGCCGAATGTGTCTTCATCAAGGTTGAGGAAGGGCTGGCCAAGCAAGTGGATGCGGCCCGGATCGTCGCGGCGGCAGAAGCCCGGCTCGAATGCTTGCGCAAGGCAAGGAAGCTGATTGCATCCACTCCATCGGAGCGGGGCGGGGCGGGGCCGCCCCATTTAATCACCCGCACCTGCCTTGTGCTCGAAAGCGGATTGCCCGAAGAGGTGCTTGAAGAACTATTCAGCCGCCACGGCGGATTCCGGTACGGCCGCCTGATCCAGGTGCTGGAGGCCGGCGAAACCCTGCAGCTCGCCGGACTTGATCCCCGAAACACAAAACAGATCATGGACGACTGCCTGGATCGTGACCTCAACCGAATGGAAATCATGCGCGCCGTCGACTATGTTCTGGCGGAGCACCGCAACGGCCAGGATTTCGAAACCATCTACGCCAAACTGTGGCTTCCGGCGGACTGATTCGCCTGAAAGAATTCTTTAGAACCGAATGTGACGCATTTTTTCCGAGAGGTGTACAGCTTGCATAGAACGGGGAAAACAACCAACAGGCTTCGGCAGGTGCTGGCATTGAAGAGGAAGGCGTTGCCTTCCTCTTTTTTTTATGACCTCGATGTGACGAAGCGCAGGTGCCGTGTGTACCCCTCTTGTGTGTGGGAGATCAGACACAAGGAGAGTCCCCTATGAATAAGTTCGTATGTATCATGATGGATAGAGATAACCAACGGAGAATGACGATGACAAGAAAAACACTTATTACACTGGCACTGTTCGGAATTATCACAGGTTTGGTACTACAACCTGCCATGGCCAAAAAAGGAAAGGGCGGTGGAAAGCCAGCGCCTGTGCCCGTGCTGACAGCAGTCGAGGCTGCAGACCTGTTGTTCATGCGGGAAGAGGAAAAGCTGGCTCGCGATGTGTACCGTGCCCTGTATGACATGTGGGGCAACCAGGTTTTCTACAATATTTCGCTGTCGGAGCAGAAGCACACTGATGCGGTGCTTGACCTGATTGTGAAATATGGACTGACTGACCCGGCCTCGGAATTTGAAGGCGTATTTAATGACCAACATCTACAGGACCTGTACGACTTTTTGATGGATATGGGAGATGATGGCGAGCTCGAAGCGCTGCAGGTCGGCGTATTGATCGAGGTGACCGACATAACCGATATTGAGGGTTGCATATTGCGCACCGATAAAGCCGACATCCTGAACGTTTACGGCAACCTGCTTGACGGTTCGTTTAACCATCTGGATGCTTTCCAGAGGAATGTCGAAGCCTATTAAGCTTAATAGCTTGCGATAAAAAAAGAATTCCGGCCATTGGCAATCCAATGGCCGGAAGTTTTTCTGTTTCACATGAGCAGGCTTTAAGCGAGAGGGTCATGACAAAGAAAACACTATTCCAATTTATAGTATGCGGAGTCATCGGCAGCGGGCTGCAGGAACCCGTCTTAGCAGATGGATGCGGAAATTGCTGTGCGGCTGTGCCGACAACCCTTGTGTCAACCAACGCACTAACGGATGCCGAAGTTACGGATGTCATGCTCATGCGCGAGGAGGAAAAACTTGCGCGCGATGTCTACAACGCCATGCATGAATTATACGAACTGCGCGTATTCAGCAATATTCCCCGGTCGGAACAGCGGCATATGGATGCCGTTCTTGGACTGCTTAGGGCGTATGGCCTCGATGATCCTGCTAGGAAGGAGCCCGGCAAGTTTGAGAATACAGAACTGCAGCAACTCTACGATGATCTCGTACTGCGTGGAGCGAAATCCCGACAGGATGCATTTCTGGTGGGTGCGCTGATCGAAGAGGTGGACATTGAAGATCTTGTGGAGGCCATGAAGCGTACGGACAGAGAGGATATTCTGTCGGTATACGACAACCTGCTGGGCGGATCAAAAAGGCACCTGAACGCTTTTGTCCGAAATTATGAAGCCCTCTCGGGCGAGACCTACCAGGCGCAGAAAATCCCGCAGAAAGAGGTCGATGCCATTCTGGGGCGATAGCCCAAACGAACTGTTTCCATCCGTTCATCCACTTGTAGATGAAGCCCCGGAGCAAGGGTACGGGAAACTCCCGCCGTTATGAGACGATCATCCGGCGAAAGGCAGAGCCATTGTAAGAAATTTTTTATGTGGGGTGGAGCATGAATCTTTGCAGCCGTCGGTTTCTTGAATATTGCGGACGGAGCTGTTTCTTTAACGCCCGACACCTTGCATGCCATCTGCGGTCTTGAAGGGGGGGGCTCCGGGTTTTGCGGTGAATTGGTACAGTTGCGCCAGCCATACCTACACCGTGCACAAGAGCACAAACCTGATGGATGTCTAAGGGGCATTACATGCGTCAAATACACCGTAAGTCTTGACTTTTCATGTACACGTATATTATACACGTATAATAGGTGGTTTAAGGAATGGGAAATAGTAACGACACTTCTCTGGCAGGGTTCAGCATTTTGGTGGTGGACGATGAGGCGATGCTGCGTCGGCGGCTGATCGCACATCTGAAAGCTCTCGGGGCGGATGTTGCCGGTGCCGAAACCCTCGAGGCCGCCCGCCATAAGCTCTCTGACACCGAGTACGATTTTCTACTGCTCGACATCCACCTGCCCGATGGTGTCGGGTTGGAGCTGATACGCGAAGGGACCGTTTCCGAGAACACCGGTGTGGTGGTGATGACTGCCCAGGGGGGCGTTGAAGGAGCGGTTGAATCAATCCAGCTCGGTGCGCTGGACTATCTTGTAAAACCGTTTGACCCGGAGCTTCTTCCACTCGTCATGCACCGGGCACGGCAGATGCGTCAATCATCGCGCGTGTCGGAGCACGAGCGTGAATCGGAAGATGAATCGGGGTTCTATTTTGGCCGTTCGCTTGCACCCCTGCGTGAACGGCTCGACAGGATCATTGCGGCTGATAACCGCCTCCAGCTGAATCTTCCCCCGGTGCTCATCGCCGGGGAAACGGGTTCGGGAAAATCAACGATTGCACGTTGGTTGCACCGCAACGGCCCGCGGGCCGATCAGCCCATGATTGAAGTGAACTGTTCCGCGCTGCCCGATTCGCTGGCGGAGTCCGAACTTTTCGGCAGTGAGAAGGGGGCGTTCACCGATGCGCGCGCGACGCGGCAGGGTTTATTCGAAGCGGCACATGGAGGCACCCTGTTCCTCGATGAGATTCCGAGTCTTTCCCCTGCGATTCAATCCAAGGTGCTGACTGCAATCGAAGACCGAAATATCCGCCGCATTGGCGGGACGCGCCAGATCGAGGTGGACGTGCGCTTGATTACGGCCACGAACCGCGACCTGCACGATGCGGTCGCCTCGGGTGAGTTCCGCGAAGACCTGCTTCACCGTCTCGATCTGTTTCGTATCATCCTTCCGTCGTTGCGCGAGCGTGGAGAAGATATTCTATTGCTCGCGGAACGCCTGCTGGTCCAGCTCTGTCAACGCCACCGGCTGCCCGTCCGGCGGATTACGGAAGAAGGTAAACAGCGGCTGATGGCCTATCGCTGGCCGGGAAATGTTCGCGAGCTGGCGCATGAACTGGAACGTGGACTGGTGTTCGAGGATTCCGCTTCAATGGACTTTTCCCGTCTTTCCTCCTCCGGCGCTCAAGCGATTTCGGGTATGGCTGATTCATCGGATTGGCTGAATCCGGGCTATGATTTCACGAAAGAGGAATTTGTGCTCGAGGATGCGGTCAACCGTTTAGTCCAGGTGGCCCTGAAGCAGTCCGGGGGGAATGCATCGGCTGCTGCCCGGATGCTCGGTGTGACACGTGACTTTATCCGGTACCGGTTGCACGGCGACCGGAAAGACGGACAATGATTCTGAATCGATTACGATTGCTGGCGCTTGCATTCGGCCTGCTTTGTTCCGGTCGAATTTCATCGGCACAAGAAACGGTCACCAACCGGCGCCCTATCGCAATCTGGGAGCCAATGGGTGAAGTCGAGACTTCTGTAGGATTCCGCAACAATGTTCTTCGCTCAAGCATTGACATAGAAAGCAGCGCCTTTTTTCAAACATCCGGGGATATAAGCCTGATGCGGTATTCGGAGACGGGATCGTATCTGATGCTCTATGTGTTGGGAGATGATATCCGTTACTCCGATGCCCCATCTGTGAACTATGAACAGTTTCTTTCCGCAGCCGCTGAGATTTCAGTGCCGGCGACAGATCGCGACGAGTTGGGATTGTTGGCCAGTTATCTTTATCAGCATCAGGTTGTCGATGCGTCTGAAACCGAGGTCAATATACAACGGATTCTGGTGCTTGGGCATAGTGCGGCCCTTCGTCCGCATTGGAAACATTTGTTCGACAACGGATGGGCCGCCCGGCTTGATGGCTCTGTTTTTCGCCAGATCTACGAAAACGATCTCGACAGTTACTCGGAAACGGATCGCATGATAAGTCTGATCTACGGCTATGGGCATCGGTCCGAAGCTTTGGTCGGTTACCAGTCGACGCAACGCTACTACGACACCCGCGAGCAGTATGATGAAGCCGGTGCGGCGGTGGCAGGCACAGATCTTGTTTACCATCAGCATGAGATCAGCTCCACCTGGCGGCATTATTGGGATGCCGCCCGGCACTGGCGGACATTGAGCAGATTGAGTTATCTGCTTAGTCATGATAACGGTTCGGGCTACTTTAATTATGAGCGGTTGCTTTTTCGGCAGCAGGTCCGGTGGGATAATGGAAAGTGGCATGTCAGGACGAATGCCCGTTTCGGGTGGTATTTCTATCCGATACAGAAAATCGGAAATGAAGACCGTGCCCGCTCCTATGCACGGCTGGATTTCAAGGTCGAAAGGCAGTTGACCAAATACTTGATGCTGTTCGCCGCTGGCGAGTACGAATGGAGCATGAGTAACGATCCGCTTGATGAGTACCAAAGCTGGATGATAAGCAGCGGGATTGGATTTGAGTTTTAGCGAGGAGTGAAAGGCATGAACTACACGGAAAATCTGGACAAATTTATCCCGCGCACCCGCCGGGCGTTCGGGCTGGGGATACTGGTGGCCTTGGGGGTGCTGGCGGTCTCAATCCTTTCCGGCATGGGATTTGTGCGCGAACTGGTTCGTAAACAGATTGCGCAACGTGATGCCGAGGCGCTCTATGCCACCACATTGATGGAACAACTCGATGTTACCGAACTGAACGAATTTGAGATTCGGACCGATGAACAGATTGGTTTCGACTCGGCGGTTCGTGCCTCCCGTCTAAGAGGTGTGCTGGGCATCCGCTTTTTTAACAAGGATGGCAGTTTCAGCGATACGTTTCCTGCTACCATCCTGCCGATGCCGCTGGAGCCCGCTGCCCTTGAATCTGTTCAGGCCTTCAAACCGCATAGCCGGTTCATTCGAAAAGCCCCGATGGATTCTATCTTTATCTATCTGCCATCCTTCGCCACGGGAAAGATTTTGCGTGTGCCAACGTTGCAGGTGACGATACCCTTGCACCAACGGGACACAGAAAAGCTTGCGGGCGCGGCGCAGTTCATCATCGAGGGACAAAGCATTGCCGAGGAATTCGCACGATTGGATTATCGTCTGATCCAGATGGCGGCGATCACGTTTGTCGTTTCAGGTATGCTGTTGGTCATGATGTTGTGCCCTATATTCCGTCGTGCGCAAAAGCTCAATCGCAAAGTGGCCTCGCATAGTGAGCGGCTGCAACGGGCCAATGATGAACTGGCTTTGACCGCCCGAATTTCGGCGGTCGGCGCGATTTCCGCCCATTTGATGCACGGCTTGAAAAATCCTCTGTCCAGCCTGTCGCAATTTGTTTCGCGCGGCGACCTGAGCACCTCTGAAGCCGATCAACAGGACTGGCAGGACGCACTTACGGCTTCGCGCAGGATGCAAACGCTCGTTGAGCATACGCTGGAGGTTCTCTGCGATCAACGCGGGCAGCCAACCTATGAACTGACTGTGCCGGAACTGGGCGAAGATGTCCGGCAGCGTGTGGCCGCAGCCGCTGCGCGGTGCAAGGTTAATGTGACTTTTGAGGCCGAGGGCAGTTGTATCCTTTCCAGCCGTACGGCCAATCTTGCGAGTCTGGTTCTGGTTAACCTGCTGGAAAACGGCATCGAGGCTTCTCCAGCGGGCGGGACGGTTTCTCTATCGGCTTCGCGTAAAGGGGACCAATTGTGCTTCCGGGTTCGCGACGAGGGTCCGGGCTTCCCTGATCATCAACGCGAACACCTTTTCCTTCCGGGTAAATCCACCCGCGAAGGGGGAAGTGGAATCGGCCTTGCGATTTCCAAACAAATTGCAGACTACCTGGATGCTAAACTTGATCTGGAAGAGTCTTCTTCCCAGGGGTGCGTATTCCTGCTGGAGCTATCCATGTCCGTCTGTATGGATCCTTCGAAATAAGAGTTGGGCGCCAGCGCCCGCAGCACTCAGTTTTCCCCTGGGTGCCAGCACCCGAAAAAGGTTTGTTTTTTAATGGGATACCCGTTTTTTCTAACGTTTTTGCCTCCTCTCCGCTGGCACACTCTTTGCATTAGGGGAGTCAGGCATAGGGCCGTCGAGAAGCAAGTATAAAGGAAGTGGTATTATGAAATCTAAAATGTTGATTGTTACTCTGGCAACCTTGACATGTGCAAGCATTGCATTCGCAGCGGGTGATGGTGATGGAGCGCTTCAAACCAAGGATCAGACCAGGGACCGTATTCAAGCCTGCGACGCGACTCTGGAAAAAGAGGGTTGCAAGGCACAGGATGCCCTGCCGGCAGAGGTGAAAGACTGTGTGAAGGAGATGGCTCAAACACGCGAACAGTATCAGGATCAGTTGCGTGATCAGCAGAAAGATGCTGCCACCTGTTCTGAAGAGGATCGCGAGCAACTTCGCGAACGGGCCCGTGATCAATTTAAGGATCAGGCCTGTGATCGCGACCAGCTCCGTGATCGCCTGTGTGAACTGCGTGAATGTGTTCCGACTCACGACGAAGTGATGGAGCAGGCTAAAGAACAGACCCGGGAACAACGCCGCGGCGAATAATAGAACACTATAAACGTTCTCTTTTTTTTCTCCTGGAGAACTCGAAAATGCCTCCCTTCGGGGAGGCATTTTCATCCAGATAACGGCCCGGGACTCAGAGGGGCAGCCATGCAGGAAATCAGTAAGCAACTTGTAAATACAGAACAGCCATCCCTGAACAGATCCTTTATGCGCCTCTGTCGCTGCATGGCCATTCTTGCATGCCTCCCGATCCTATTCTGCAGCCCGGCATCTGCCGAGGTGCGGAATGACCGCTGGCGCTGGTCAAACCCGCTTCCGCACGGCAACAATGTCATGGACATGAAGGTATCTGCCGATCTCTCCGTACAGGTGGGCGATGCCGGAACGCTTTACGTGCAACGCTCGGACGGTCGATGGGCCCCATTGAACACCGGCTCCGAAAACTATCTCCGCAGCACCGCGTTGCTTGGCGAGCGCATCATTGCCGCCGGCGAAAGCGGAACCATCCTTTGGTCGGACGACAGTGTTGAGTTCGAGCAGGCCACCCTTTCTCCCGCCCTTATCTACGACGACTGGTTCGAAGGTGTGACGGTTTCCGGCCAGCGCGCCGTGGCTGTCGGCGACTGGGGAATGATCTACACCAGCACAAACGGTGCAAACTGGACTTCGGCGGTTTCCGGCACTGAGGAATGGCTGCGCGGGGTAGCCGCTGGTGCAGGCGGATTCGTTGCGGTCGGCAAAATTGGAACCATCCTCAGCAGCACGGACGGCACAGCTTGGAGTCCGGTTACCAGCGTGACTTCAGAGCACCTCAACCGCGTCCGTTATCTGGGCACAGGCGGAAGCGGGCAATTCTATGCCGTCGGTAACAACGGAACTTTGTTGAACAGTGCCAACGGAACCTCGTGGTCTTCCATGACCAGCGGAACGACCAACGATCTTTTCGATGTGGCGGTCAATAACGCAGGAATCCTCCTGGTCGGCGACCAGGAACTGCGAACCAGTATCGATGGCGGGGCAACCTGGGTTGACCAGATCAATGATCTCCCGACCAATGCGCCACCCGCATGGATTTATCTTTCGGCGCACGGCAGAGCGGATTCATGGCTTGTTGCGGGCCGCACAGGACTACTGATGGAAGGCAGCTGCACCAACGGCAGCGACTGCGTCTGGCAATCCTCCCCTTTGGACTCTTCCCACGCTTGGCTCTGGGACATGACGGTGCAGAACGGTATCTACATCGCAGTCGGCGACCTGGCAAACATAAAAACCAGCCTCGACGGGATTCTATGGAACCAGGAAGTAGTGCCCGTTTCGCGCACGAATACCGTGTTGCTGGGCGTGGGAGGAACCTCCAATTTACTCGTTGCCGTCGGTAACGAGGGCAATGTTCTCGTCAGTCAGGCAGGGCTGGTCGAGTTATCCGTCACAAATGACGCGGTTGCCACCAACATCATGGTCGAAACGTATGGCGTCATCTGGACAAACCTGCCGTCGTTCACAACGAACTCGCTGCAAGGCGTAGCGGCAACAGACGGTCTCTTCATTGTATCTGGCGATGCGGGCAAGGTGTTTACCAGCCCGGACGGCACCAACTGGATGGAGCGTGCAACCCCGGTCACAGATTTCCTGTCCAGTGTGGCTATTGGACCGGATGCATGCGTTGCGGTCGGTGCAAATGGAGCACTTCTTCACGCCGGGGCGGATGGCGTCTCATGGTCAAGCATTTCGTTGGGGACAACGGATTGGCTCTATCGCGTTCGCTGGATCAATAACGTGTTTGTTGTTGTGGGACAAAATGGAGCCATCCACACCAGTCCGAACGGTACCGATTGGACACCCCGCACCAGCGGTTCCGATCGATGGCTGACCGATATAACCCATGCCGATGGTCAATGGTTTGTTTCCGGCTATCAGGGCACGCTGCTCACAAGCACAAATCTATCGGACTGGTCGGAACTTCCGTTGCCCACCGGAAAATCCCTGTTCACGATAGCGACTCAAAACGGGCAGTTGGTGGTCGCCGGAATTGAGGGTGTAACGTTACGCAACCAGATTGTGCCTGACACAACGCCCGTAGTGATTCTTGACTACAGTCAAACTGCAACTATAGAGTCCAACTCGGTCGATACGGTTTATGAACTGTTCCTTTTCGGAGGGCAGCCGGATCAGTTTTTTGAGTTCCAGTCGTCCACCAATTTGACGGCTAGTTCGTGGACTAACAATGCCACGTTGGAAATGTTCGATCCTTCCGGTACGCTGTACGCTATTCGTACCCGGGATGCAACCAACGCGCCCCCTATGGAATTCTACCGGACGCAGCTTGTGCCATAACATTACCTTCACCATCCATAAAATTTTTGAGACCGCTTTCGCACCGCTTGCAATCGATATTGATGCAGCTCCGCCGGAAAATACCTATACCGACCTCACTGCCGGGGCGGAGTCGGCCAGGTTCTATCAGATTGAACTGGAGTAGCGGGGCTTAGGTCCGGACCAGGCAGCTATCGATGATCTCGACAGCCTTGGCGCGCCGGGCATGGTTCTGCTTTTCGAGCAGGTCGTAAAACTGGTTCCAGCCGGCGCGTTCACGTTGGTACTGCCGGCGCAAATCCGTCCGGACAAATTCCATGGCCCGGGACAGCCGGGGGTGGGAGGCGGTTATAAATTCAGCACCCATTCCAGGTTCGTCCGCAAGGAAGAACCCGGCAGCCTTCATGCAGAAGCGCATCATCACAACCGTAACCGGTATGGAGGTGATGAAACAGCCGGTAAAGGGATTGACGATCTCTTTGACGGCACCCATATTGTCGTTGGTCAGCACGCGTGCATATTCAGAAAAATAGAGCGTGCGGAGATAGTCGCCAATCATGTTGCCGAACGACGCGGCTTTGATGGCGTCGCCGGCAAAGGCTTCTTTGTCGTGCCGCATAATCAACCCGTCTTCGTGGACGTAGGCCAGCTTTTCACCTTCTGCCATCAGTACGGAGAGGATGTATGACTGATCCTCGGCGCGGCCGATGAAGGAAGGTGTGAACGGACGGTGCTTCTTTAGGCTATCGACCAGAATGCCGTTTGTTCCACCCGTTACATGAATGCGTTGGATGCATTCGGTTTTCCCGTCGATGCCGTGTTCGCCGTAGCGGGTCATCAGTTCGCCCTCAGTGGAAAGTGCCATCAGCATCTTGCTGAAAAAGAACTTTTCTTCGAGAGAGGACGTTCCTTTGGGAAAGAGGACGTCGGGAGTGAACAGCCCTTTGTGGATATCCTTTTCGTTCACTAATGCCCCGGCAATCATGCCTAGCTCCACGGCGTTGCCGTCCGCATCGATACCCCGCGCACCCCATAACGGGGTCATGAAGTGCTCAAAGGCCGAGGCCCCGGATTGCTCCACCAGTTCCTGCTGCGGAAAAACCTGGTCGAGGTCGATTTTGAACGTCGCCTTTATGTTTGGATTCTTCGTTGCGGCCCACAGGGCAGAGATGGCCTTGAGAAAGCTGTAGTGCCGGCCATATTCCCCGTCGACGCCGAAGATTTCCAGCGCGCCGGCATCGCCGCCGGCGGGTACCAGCACCTCGTTGATCAGCCTGTTCGTTTCGGCTTCAGTAAAGACATAGACATCGATGTTCCTGAAGCCGCCTGCGTTGCGGATCTCGGTTTCAATATAATCCTTGGCCAAGCCATGCAATCCCTTGTGGGTGACGGAGGCCGACAGCACACAGGTGATTTTCCCCGAGCCCATATTGCCGCGCTTGCGTTCGAACTCAACGGCCTCGTCAAGACCGCGCAGTCCGTAGAGGATTTCGTTGGCCTCCGGACGTACACCGATCTGGATCGGGTGGTCGAACCAGTACACCTGTTCCTCGTCGACGGCATTCCGGATATGGGTTTTAAGTTCGTCGCTGTAGTCAAGCGATGCCACATCGGTATTTTCCGCGGGGATGGTCAGCAGCACATTCGAGGTGAAAAGCAGTTCGCTTCCCGGCTCGGTAAGGGGTGCAGGATTAAGCTCGGCAATCTTGATCTTTCGCTTTTCGCGCAGGGCCTGCACGCGCTCTGTCCGTGTTTCCGGCAGGCCGACTCCTTCCGGGAAAAACACATTCCGCAGGCAGGTTTCGTCCGCCGGATTCTGAGCCAGCGCCTTCAGCTTCTGTTTAAATCCCGGAGCGTTGGATGCCTCCTCAATTTCTTTTTTAACGAGGTCGAGACTATTGAGAAAGAATTCCGCCGAACTGCCCGGCTCGGCCGCCTTTTTCAGAAAGGTGAGAGCTTCTTTGTGGCCCGCAAGCGAAAGCAGGAATGCCGAAGAGGTGGACGAGGCTTCCGCAGGGTCCGGATCGAACAGGGCTTTGGCATCAACGAGGGCGCCATCGCTCGAAAACAGGCTTTGCATGGCGGATTCAAACTCAGGATTCATGGAAGGGGGCCTTTCTGCAGGTGACATATGGATCAAAGTCCAAAAGCGCGAATGAAGCGTTCGGCGTCGAAATGCTCAGCAAAGAGATCGACGATCAGTTGATGCTTCATGGTATCGTAGAGCTGGAGCTTGGTGTTGCTGAAACATTTATAGAGGGTCTTGTCAGTGTCGGCAGTGTCCTGCTGGACGGCGATGGAAGGAATACAGCTTTGGCTGAGCAGGTTGATGGCATCGGCATCGGGCATATCGGGAGTTGCACAGGTCAGGATGATGCCGCCCAGTTTTTCTTCGGGGAGTGCTTCGGAAAACTCAACAATTTGCCTTAGGCGCCGATGCGATCCAGCGCCGATAACGGCAATATCGCGCGGCCGCAGGCTCTGTTCCGGATTGAACACCTCATAGCCCTGCGAGATGATCTTTACCTTGCGGCACGGAAGGTGCCAGACGCTGCCGTTTTGCCCGCCCCGGTATGTACGAGGTTCCTTGAAGCTGTCGCTGATCAGATTCATCGAAGGGTTATTGAGATATTTAACCT
>JAUVCG010000099.1 GCA_030595785.1 Kiritimatiellales bacterium
GTCAGTGATGTGGAGACCGATGGAAGCTCGGTTATAGGGAGCTATGAGGGCGAATATGATGCCAGCACCGTCGGCATGTACATCGGCGGGGGGATGGGATTCCCCGTCTTCACGGATTCGGTCCTCCTCACCCCGGAGGTCTCATTGCTGACCACATACTATGACCGCGACGGCTACTCAGACTCACCTACGGATCTGTCGCAAGGTGATTGGCCTGAAAAAGTTTATGATGCGTACGACCAGTGGTCCTACCTCAGTTCGCTGGGTGCCACGCTCTCGATGATCAAGAAGTTTGAAAGCTTCAGCACGGAGATGGAGTTCCAGCCGGAAATCCGTGCCCATTGGCTGCATGAGTTTAACGCCGAGATGGATAATGAATCCTACATGATGGAGCAAACCGGGGTCCCCTACACGCCAGAGGGAGCGATTCTTCAGGCGCGCGATGAAAATCTGCTCAAATTCGGTGCCGGTCTGCGCTTCTCCAAGTGGAACTCCAATAAGCTGGAGTTCGGGCTGGACCTTGACCTGGTGTTCGGAGAGGACTACGAAGCCTACATCGGCAGTGCCAAACTGCTGCACCGTTTCTAATTCAACCAACACCGTTTTCGCTAATCCCCTCCAGCTCGGAGGGGATTTTTTATTTGGGGGTGTTTTGGGATTTGGTTCCTAGTGCTTGGTTCCTGGTGCTTGGTGCCTAGTTCCTGGTTCTTGGTGCCTGGTTCATAGTGCGATGCGATCTACAGTCTACATCCTACAATCTTCCCCCAACCTCAAGTCCAAAGCCTAAAGCCTGTTTTTTACCGAGAGGTAGGGCGCTATCGCCGAGAGCGCCGTCCGGCAGAACAGTTCGTATGAGCGGACGGCAGCGAAGCAAGCCTAAAGTCTACAGCCTAAGGCCTAAAGCCCAAAGTCTAAGGCCTAAAGCCTTTTTTTGGTTTCCAGATCTTAACCGTTTTCCATTCACGTCCCCATTCGAGGGCTCTGCGGTGGGAGGGGAAGAAGAGATCGATATGCTTGCCCTTGATGGCACCGCCGATATCCTCCACGCGGCCCCATCCATAGTCGGGGACATACATAATGGTTCCGAAGGGGTAGTAGCGCGTGTCGGCCGCGATGGTTCCCCAGTCAGCCTGCGTTCCAGTTGCGGTGATGCCCACCGCTTTCGGTTGGCCCTTGGTAGGGCCGTAAGCCACGACCGGCTGGAATTTCCAGTTACGCTTCCATCCGCAGCATTTTCCGCACTTGCAGTAGCCGGTTGTTTCCATGTTGACGACTTCCGGCTTCTGATTGCGCGGAACCTGGTATTTCCGCCCCGTCGCGCACCCCGTCAGAATGATTGCCAGTAGGGGTACAAGGAGATTTCTCATGCGATCACAGCTCAACAATTTAAAGGCAGAATAATTTGGTGGCAAAATAATTTTAGTTCTTGCGTAGGAATGGGAAATCATTTTGCCACCAAATTATTCTGCCTGATAATCATGAAACGTCTCCGGACCAGATGGTTTCGAGGCCGTCGGTCGTTTGCAGCAGCAGCTCGCCGTGGTCGCCATAGCCGGCGAGGGTTCCGCTCTTCCTGAGGTCGCCGTCGTGGACGGTCAGTGTTTTGCCGATGGGGCCGGTCTTTTCCGTCCAGGTTTCACGAAGACGGGAAAATCCGCCTTTCTCCCACTGGTCGATCCAGAATTCCAACGGCTGAAAAAGCGCTTCCAGTGTGCGGGGAATGTCGGTGGCCTGTCCGCTTTCGATCAGGATCGAGGTGGCGGGGCGGTCAATCGCCCCGGCATCTTCGCTCGACATGTTTACATTGAGTCCGATGCCGGCGATTATTCCGGCGTGCGGAGCAGTTGAAGAGGGTGTAAAGGCATCTTTCCGCTCGACGCGTTCGGACAGGATGCCGCAGATCTTCCTGCCATCCACCAGCACGTCGTTTGGCCATTTGGGTGTGGACAGGATACCCATGCTGCGCAGTAGGTCGTTGACCGCCAGCGCGACGGCCATGGTGAGGGAGGGAACGGCCACAAGCTCGGCGTCGGTTTTGATGAAGAGGGAAAAGCAGAGGTTTTGGCCGGGAGATGAGAGCCATTTACGATCCTGCCGGCCGCGCCCGGCGGTTTGTTCCCGGGCGGCGATAATCTGCCCGTTCCGGATTTCCAACCCCTGAAAAAAACGCTCCCGCATTGCAATGTTGGTTGATGCCAGCCTGTCGAACCATTCAACGTGGAATTTCACGGTATATCCGCCTTTAATTTATAGACTCTGCCACTTGGGGTCAGGCCTTGATTAATGATTGAATAGCTGCCCTTTCAATATCTCATATACCTGCAAGAAATGTCCATCTTCCACCATAAGAGTGTTCAATGCTGAAATCTTTCTGGAAACACCCGACCCGTCCACAATTCCAAGCATCACCGCAATAGACCGATGGTTTAATCCCGAACAATCCTTCAGTAATTTCATCGCGACAACACGTGATACATGGGCATTCCGCTTCTTCTTTAAGGACTCTTCCGTGACATGAAAATACCGGCAGACACGTTTTAAGACCACTTCAGGCGCGACACCCACTTCAATTCGTCTCATGCTCGCGTCCTGCATCCGGCCTGTTTGTTCCACGCGTTTGATATATTCTGTCTCAACCCAACGACAAAACCGTTGTTGACCTATGGCTTTACTTGATCTGACCAGGGATTCTTGTAATTCAATATCATTTTCGGACAAACCGCTCTCTACATATTCTCGATATTGAACCTCTGGACAATCTGCACTTTTAGCTACCAGTGACAACAGCGGTTCATATTCAACAAATTCTTCACGGCTGACTAAGCCGCAATACGCTAAGTGACTGCTCCAATAGTATTTACGCAAAACATGTAACTTCTCCGATAACGTGGATTCATTGCAACTGCTTATTCTGACCGGATTGAGATGAATGTAGCGGGTGAGTGATAACAGGTATGGGTCAGCATCGACCAACTTAGCCTTATAGCGCCCTTCGAAGAGATGACCACAACGTCGGTGACGGGGGTTGTAGTAGGCTGTATAACTGGTATTGAACTGTTGCATAAAAGCAGACAAATTCGCTCGTGGTGTTTCGATCAACAGATGGTAGTGATTGGTCATCAAGACGTAAGCGTACAAACGGATCGCATGTGTATCCACATTCTCACCCAGCTTTTCGATAAAGCGTCGATGATCACGATCATCAAGGAATATTGGCTGCCTATCACTGCCCCTTGCTGTAACGTGATATATTGCTCCTTCGAACTCTACTCGCAGAGACCTTGCCATTAATGTGAATAATGGAGGTTGCAAATCTTTGTTCAAGCTTATCTTTCGATTAAGTAAACGCTGTAACAATACTGCTTATTCACTAATCAAGGCCTGACCCTAAGCACTGGATTAAAAACATGTGTATATCCTGTTATCCTGTCCAAAAATAAACCGTAGGAGCGTCCTAATCCAAAAATGTTACGAAGTCCCACGTTTTCACTAGCTATGCCGGAACAAATTACGTATACAAGCCACTCATTTTTCAAAAATCAAGGAGACTATAAACGATGGAACTTTTGATGCAAGGAATTGTCCTGATGGTGATTGGTATGGCTACCGTTTTCGCCTTTCTCGTTTTGCTGATTCTGTCCATGACCGGTTCAGCGGCCTTTTTCCGTAAGTTTGCCCACCTCTTCCCGGAGGAGGTTCAAGCCCCGAAAAAAGCGGCTGCGTCCGTTGATCCCGTCGCCGAAATCGCGGTTGCCCTGGCAGCCATCAGAGCAAAACGCGGCTAAATAATTTATGAACCGCCGGCAAAACCTCCGGTTTTACAGGCGGCAGTTGATGATTGATGGTTGTTCAGGCAATTCAATTCGTTTGCAGGAGTTGCTCAGCACGAACCCATCAACCAACAACAAACAACGATGAAACAGGAACTGAAAATCAGGGTTTGAACGTTCCCAAAACAGGAGAAATATCGTGGCTAAGAAAACCATTCACATCATGAACACCGCGTTTCGCGACGGCTTCCAGTCCGTGTACGGAGCCCGCGTACTGACCGAAGATTTCCTGCCTGCCGTTAAGGCCTGTGCCGAGGCGGGGCAAACCCACTTTGAAGCCGGCGGCGGAGCACGTTTCCAGGCCCCCTTCTTCTACTGCAACGAGTCGGCGTTCGACATGATGGACAAGTTCCGCGAGGCGGCCGGCCCTGACGCCGACCTGCAGACCCTGGCCCGCGGCATTAACGTGGTGGGCCTAGACTCCCAGTCGCGCGATATGATCGACCTGCACGCGAAAATGTTCGCCAAGCACGGCATCACTACCATCCGTAACTTTGACGCCCTCAACGACGTCAACAACCTCATCGACTCCGGTAAGTCCATCACCGATTACGGCCTTAAGCACGAAGTCTGTGTCACCATGATGGAACTGCCTCCCGGATGTGAAGGCGCGCACACCGTTGAATTCTACCAGAAGACCTTGCAAGGGATTCTCGATGCGGGCATTCCGTTCGCCAGTGTTTGCTTCAAGGATGCGTCCGGTACTTCCGCTCCGAAAAAGGTTTACGAAACCATCGCGATGGCGCGTAAGATCCTGCCGGGCGACACCAAGATTGTATTCCACTCCCACGAAACGGCCGGTGTCGGTACCGTGGGTTACATCGCCGCCATCAAGGCTGGCGCCGACCAGGTGGACTGCTCCATGGCTCCGGCCTCCGGCGGCACCTGCCAGCCCGACGTCGCTACCCTGTGGCATGCCCTGCGCGGCGAAGACTACGAGCTGGATGTCGACATCGACAAGATCATGATCGCCGAGTCCGTCTTCAAGGACTGCATGGCCGACTACATGATGCCTCCGGAAGCCAAGGCCGTTGAGCCGATGATTCCGTGGTCCCCGATGCCGGGCGGTGCGCTGACGGCGAACACGCAGATGATGCGCGACAACAACATGATGGATAAATACGAAGACTGCATCCACGCCATGGGCGAAGTGGTTCGCCGCGGCGGATTCGGTACTTCCGTGACGCCGGTTTCCCAGTTTTACTTCCAGCAGGCGTTTAACAACGTCATCTTCGGCCCGTGGGAAAAGATCGCTGAAGGGTATGGCAAGATGGTACTCGGTTACTTCGGTAAGACTCCGGTCGCGCCCGATCCGGAAATCGTCAAGATTGCTGCTGAAAAGCTTGAAATGGAACCGACCACCGAAAACCCGGTCGATCTCAACGATGCTGATCCCAAGAAGGGTATCGAGTCGGCCAAAGCCATGCTGAAAGAAAACAGCCTGGAAGAGACCGAAGAGAACATCTTTATCGCAGGGGCCTGCAAGCAGAAGGGGATCGACTTCCTGCTCGGCAAGATGGAAATCAACGGCGTTCGTAAGGGCGCGCTCACGCCGGCGGCTCCGGCTGCGGCGGCCGCGGGCGGCGACGGGGGCTACACCGTAACCGTCAATGGCAAGAAACTGGCGGTTGAGGTAAAAGGCGACAAGGCTACCATTAACGGAAAATCCTACGATATCGGCGTTGAAGACGGTGTTGAGACCAGTGGAACGGCAACGATTGCCCATGAATCGGCGGACTCCGTTGAAGTAGCTGCCCCGATGAACGCAAAGGTGATCAAGATTAACGTTAACGTGGGCGACCATGTGAACGAAGGCGACGTACTTTTCGTGGTGGAAGCCATGAAAATGGAAGTTGAAGTGAAGGCCGCCGCCGACGGCACCATTTCCTCGATAGCCGTTGACGCGGGCTCGCAGGTTACAGCCGGTGAAGCCATGGCCTCAATCAACTAGCAGCGCAACAGCGAACGGAGATTTCATACAATGAAGAAATGTATAACCATGGGACTTCTCGCTGCCGCCGTACTTGGCGGAGCCGTCCTGGTGCAGGCCGAAGAGAGCGCCTGCCCGGCGGATGCCGGAAAGACCGAATGCGCTAAGAGCGAAAGTCATATTTCGATCGCCAAGGGGTTTCAGAAGCTCGGCCGGGAAACCGGCATCTACCGCTTCTTCAATCCGCAGACCAAGGAAGAAAAAGCCGCGGCCTACCAGGCGGCCCTCGTTAAAACCGTTGAGGCGGAAATATCTGCGGGGCACTTCCATGGTGCGTATGAGCAGGTTCACAGGGCACACGGTGTCGATCAAGAGCTTATTGATCAACTGGAGATCCGAATTGCCGAAGCCGAAGAAGCGGGATATGTCCCGCCGCTATCCCTGCCGCAGGGCGTGGGGCAGTTTGTCATGATTCTGGTGGGGCTTGGCTTGATCTACCTCGCCATTGCCAAGAAATTCGAACCGCTGCTGCTGTTGCCGATTGGATTCGGCGCCATCCTGACCAATATTCCAATGGCTGGAATTTCGGCAGGCCCGATGCCCGGGCAACCGGCCGGTTTCCTGTATTATTTCTATACGGTGGGGGTTGAGTCCGGCGTCTTCCCGTTGCTTATCTTCATGGGTGTGGGAGCCATGACCGACTTTGGTCCGCTGCTGGCCAACCCGAAGACCGCCTTGCTCGGCGCGGCCGCGCAGTTCGGTATCTTCATTGCTCTGCTCGGCGCGATGGCCATGGGCGGCCTGTTCACCATTGAGGATGCTGCCGCAATTGGCATCATCGGAGGAGCCGACGGCCCAACGGCCATCTTCCTCGCCTCGCGCCTATCGCCTAACCTTCTAGGTGCCATAGCTGTGGCGGCCTACTCCTACATGGCACTTGTCCCGATCATCCAGCCGCCGATCATGCGCGCCCTGACCACCGAGAAGGAACGCGCTATTGAAATGAAGCAGCTGCGCCACGTTACGAAGACCGAGAAGATTGTCTTCCCGCTGATGGTGCTGTTGATCTGTCTGCTCCTGCTGCCTTCGGCTACGCCGCTGATCGGTATGCTGATGCTCGGCAACCTGATGAAGGAATCCATGGTGGTTGATCGCCTGTCCGACACCGCACAGAATGCGCTGATCAACATTGTGACCATCATGCTCGGTCTGGCTGTGGGCTCCAAGCTGGCGGCCGACAAGTTCCTCAATGTTCAGACCCTCGGCATTCTTGTTCTCGGCCTGATAGCCTTCATGATCGGCACCGCCGCCGGCCTGCTGCTGGCCAAGCTGATGAACAAGTTCAGCAAGGATCAGATCAATCCGTTGATCGGTTCCGCCGGTGTATCTGCCGTGCCCATGGCCGCCCGTGTATCAAACAAGGTGGGCCTCGAGGCCAATCCGCAGAACTTCCTGCTCATGCACGCCATGGGCCCGAACGTGGCCGGCGTGATCGGTTCCGCCGTTGCCGCCGGTGTACTGCTGGCCATCGTGGGTTAATTGGGTA
>JAUVCG010000094.1 GCA_030595785.1 Kiritimatiellales bacterium
TGACGAATACGTGGTCGCCATCAACATCGTGCAGTTCAAGGTCACCGCCGTCGCGTCGCAGGATCGGGCGAACCTGTCGATCAATGGTTTCTTCGATCAGCTTGATCTTCTGAAGCTGGGTCAGTCTGGGTTTTTCCTGAGTCTCGGCTGTTTCTTCACCAATCACACGGTTAATAATTTCCTCGATTTCGGGAATGCACTGCCCACATCCACCACCGGCCTTACAGGCAGTTGTGATTTCCTCGGCGGTCGTCAGCTTCTGCTCGCGGGCAATCTTTTCAATCTCCTTGTCGGTCGCGCCAAAGCAGTGGCAGATCACTTCGCCGTCAATTTTTCGATCGAGGGTTTTTCCGGTGCGGTAATTGTAGATGGCGGCTTCGAGAGCCTCGCGTCCCATTACGGAGCAGTGCACCTTTTGCTTAGGCAGGCCGCCAAGATAGTCGATGATATCCTTATTGGTAATCCGCTCGGCCTCCTCGATGGTCTTGCCCATCAGCATGACCGTAAGGGCGGACGAAGAGGCAATCGCACTGGCGCATCCGAATGTCTGAAACCTGGCCTCGCAGATTTTCTTGTCGCCATCGAGTTTGAAAGTCAACCGCAGGGCATCTCCGCAGGCCAGCGAGCCGGCCAGCCCGTCACCATCGGGATTCTCCACCTCACCCACATTCCGCGGATTCCTAAAATGGTCGCTTACCTTGTCTGTATATTCCCACATATAGCTCGCTCCGCTCGTTAAATCCTAATTTCTAATCTCTAAATCCTAAACAAATTCCAAACTGCCAAATTCCAAACCAAAAACCACATTCCCCTGTATTCCGCTGTTTTGTTTTTTCAATTTCCCGCCTTTTAGCTTGTTTCGGATTTAGAGTTTCGAATTTTCTCTTAGCGGCCATTTGCCGCTAAGAGAGCTCCAGCATGGCCTCGATCGATCGGCGCGCCTTGTTGGCGATTTCCTCGGGAACGGTTATGCGATACTGCATATCCTCAAGCGACCAGAGCACCTTTTCCAGATCAATCTTCTTCATATTCGGGCAGAGCGCGCGTTCACTGACGGCATAGAACTTTTTGCCGGGATTCTCGTTTCGCAGACGGTAGAGCAGTCCCATCTCCGTTGCGACAATAAACTCCTTGTTGTCCGACTCCTTTGCATAGATGCACATCTGCCCGGTGGAGAGCAGTTGATCAGACATATCCCGAATAGACTGCGGGCATTCCGGATGGGCCATGACCACAGCATTCGGGTGTTCTTCCTTCTCGCGCTGGATATCGACATCACGGATGCGTGAGTGGGTCGGGCAGTAGCCGTCCCAAATGATCATCTCCCGACCCAGTTCCTCCTGCACATAGTGGCCGAGATGCGTGTCCGGCACGAAAATGATCTCCTTGTCGGCCGGAACGGAGGCAACAATCGCCTTGGCGTTGGAGGATGTGCAGCACAAGTCACACTCGGCCTTGACCGCTGCGGAGCTGTTGACGTAGCAAATCACCACCGCATCAGGATGCTCCGCCTTCCTGGCACGGAGTTGATCGGCGGTAATCATGTCCGCCATCGGGCATCCGGCAAACCGGTCGGGCAGTAGAATGGTTTTTTCGGGACTGAGGATCGCGGCGGTTTCGGCCATAAAGTGGACCCCGCAAAAGACAATGATCTCTTCTTCCAGTTCGGCGGCTTTGCGGCTCAGCTCCAGCGAATCGCCGGTAAAGTCGGCAATGGCCTGCACTTCGTCCGGCTGGTAGTTGTGCGCGATGATGATCGCGCCGCGTTCGCGCTTCAGTGCCTGAATTCTCTCTTCAATCGATTGCATGGTGTCTCCTCGAAAAGCGGCGTATATAAAACCAACCCCCGCCTAAAAACAAAACAAAAAGGCGATCCGTTGGCTCATATTTAATGGATTTAGACCATAACTGCCTTTGCCGGTGAAGAAAACTTGAAACCACAAACTTCAATCCTCAAACTGTGGGTCATGAAAACGCATATAGGAGTACTCGGCCCCAACACAACAACTGAAGAACAGAACCAACTGGGCCGGAAAATCGGGCGATACATCGCCGAATCAGGTGCCCTTCTTTTCTGTGGCGGGCTCGGCGGCATGATGCGCGCGGCCGCAGAAGGCGCAAAAGCTGCTGGAGGTCAGACCGTCGGCATCCTGCCCGGCATCGATAAATCCGACGCCAATGAATACATTGACATCCCCATCCCAACTGATCTCGGAGCCTACCGCAACGCATTGCTTGTCCGCTCCTGCGATGCTGTTATCGCCGTTCACGGTGCCTACGGAACACTCTCGGAAATCGCCTTTGCCCTGCGGCTGAATATCCCCGTCGTAGGAATCAATACGTGGGAAGTCTGCCGCGACGGCGCGCCGGATCCCGACATCCATGTTGCGCATACGGCCGAAGAGGCCGTTGCCCTCGCTATGCAGCTCGCTCAATCACAATAACCCGAATGGTCGGCACCCTCGGGAACATTTTCAACCTGAATGATTGACGGCTTTCCTGCGAAGGCGCATACAGAGCTATCGGCAGTGCCAGATGCCGAATTTTGACCCGCTATGTAGCCAGAACCCCAAACCAAGGAGACAAACCATGAATAAAGCAGCCAAATATTTGACTATTTTCGTACTGTTTGCGGTGATCACCGCCACGACTATCCAGGCCCATTGTCAGATTCCATGCGGCATCTATGACGACCAGATGCGTATCCACCTCTTGGAAGAACATGTTGCCACCATCGAAAAATCGATGAATCAGATTGAAGCGGCAACAAACCAGAACCAAACCGTGCGCTGGGTATTAAACAAGGATAAGCACGCCGACGAACTAAGCGAAATTGTGACCTACTACTTTATGGCACAGCGTATAAAACCCGGTTGCGAAGACTATGCCGTCAAATTATCCCAGCTCCATGAAATGCTTGTCTATTCCATGAAGGCCAAGCAGACCACCGACCTTGCCAACGTGGAAAAGCTAAAAGAACTGATTCACCACTTCGAACACAGCTACATGGGCGAAGAGCACAAGCATTAGAAAACTGTAGACGAGGCTTCCAGCCTCGTTGCCGTGGCAAAGTGACCGTTCGGCGCAACGCGGCAAGATACCGCGTCTACATTCACCACCAGAGCTTGTAGCTGGAAGCGAGCTGGAAGGCATTTTCGATGTGACGGATTTTCGGCGGCCCCATGTCGGGTTCGCCGATGACTTCAACGACATCGAATCGGAAATAATCCGGCGGCGGCTTTTGGCGTTTAAGGTAGCCGATAGCGGCGCGGGAGAGGTGGCGGCGCTTGGCTTGATTCACAGCGGAGAACGGACGTCCATAGTTTTCGTTCTTGCGTGTCTTGACCTCGACGAAGATGAGCGAGCCATGGTGCTCCGCAATGATGTCGATTTCATCGTGCTTCCCCACCCGGACGCGCTCGCCAATGATTTTCCACCCTTTGGATTTCAGCAACCGGACGGCCTGGCGCTCACCCCACCGCCCGGTTTTCAGATGGGCGGGTTCGGCCTTTCGGTTCAGCAGCTGTTTAATCCACCGTCTCATTACCGGATATGATTTTTTCGTAGAGGGCGATGTAGTCCCTGGCCATGTGAATAACGGAAAAGTCCTGCTTCATAGCACGCTTCATCAGTGGTTTCCAGCGCGTGGCGTTTTGGAAAACCTTGAGCGCCCGCTCCAGACTTCGGGAAAAGTCAGCGGCTGTATGGCCGTGGAACTTGAAGCCGGTACCGCCTTTCTCGGCATAGTCGATCACGGAGTCCTCCAGCCCGCCGATGGCGTGGACGAGAGGAATAGTTCCGTAACGCATGCTGTAAAGCTGGTTCTGCCCGCAGGGTTCGAATTCGGACGGCATGAGGAAAAGATCCGCCCCCGCTTCGATCTGGTGCGCCTTTTCGCTGGAAAACTCGATCCATGAACAGACCTGTTCCGGCCAGCGTTGCGCCCACTCGCGGCAAGCTGTTTCGTACCCTTCATCTCCCGTTCCAAGAATGACCAGTTGTGCGCCCGTTGCAACAATCTGTTCGATTGCCCCGACGAGCAGGTCGATGCCTTTTTGTTGAGCAAGGCGGGTAATGATTCCAAGCAGAGGGATTTTGGGATCAACCTTGAATCCAGCGATTTCCTGCAGGGCGTGCTTGCACTCCGCCTTGCCGGAGAGATCGGCACAGGAATAGTTGGCCGCAAGGTAGGAGTCGGTAGCCGGGTTCCAGCGCGTGTAGTCGATCCCGTTGAGGATGCCATGGAGAACCGACTGACGATGGTAGAGCACATCGTTGAGCCTGCAGCCAAACTCGGGTGTCTTGATCTCCTTTGCATAGCTCGGGCTGACGGCATTGATGGCGGTCGCTCCGACCAGCCCGCCCTTGAGTGTATTGATTTCACCAAAGAATTCCAGCGTATGCATGGTGTAGCATCTGTCGGGCAGTTGGGTCATATAAAATTTTTCTTCCGGGGCCCACCCCTGATGCGCGAGGTTGTGAATGGTCATCAGCGTCTTTTCTGTCCCATTGCGGAAGCTTCCGTCGATGCCATAACGGAGCAGCATCGGGATCAAGGCGGTCTGCCAGTCGTTGCAGTGCACCACGTCGGGCTGCAGGTTCCATTCATCAATCAGACTGACAACCGCCTTCTGGAAGAAGAGAAAACGCTCGAAATTATCGGGGTAGCCATGCTCGGCACTACCGTAGATACCATCACGTTCAAAGAATTCCGTGTTCTGGATAAAGTAGGTGGTTACGCCCTCGAAGTGCTGTTTCCAGACCGTGCCGTGGTACCACGTGTTGCCCAGCGGGATATGCAGCTCTTTATCGCATGGTTCAATCCGGTACTTTTTGCGCTCTATTTGCCTATAAAGCGGCATTATGCGAATGGCATCCACATCCTGGCCGACCAATGCTTTGGGTAAGGCTGCGCAAACATCTCCTAGACCGCCCGTCGAAGCGAATGGTACGATCTCACTGCTGGCAAAAATAATTTTCATGTTGGCGCAACATAAAGGAACCTCCCATGGGATTCGAGAAACAACTACTCCAATTTATGGCATCACCCAGCTACCACCCAATGAAACAGCACGAACTGGCGCGGGCACTCAATGTCGATTCCAAAGGCCGACGGGCCGAGTTCCGACACGACCTGTACGACATGGAGCAGTCGGGGAAGGTCGTTCGCCTCCGCAAAAATCGATGGGGACTTCCAGAGGCTGGAAACCAATCCGCCGGCATCATCAAAATAATGGCCAATGGTGGAGCCCTATTCATTCCGGAACAGGAAGGTGAGTCCGAGATCTACATCTCCGACCGTAACACCGGCGTTGCCCTGCCTAATGACAAGGTTTCTATTGAGGTCTTTCATTCCGAATATGCCGCCCGAAAGCGCGAGCGCCGCAGCCAAAGCGACCTGCGAGCAGAAGGTCGTGTGGTTCAGGTATTGGAACGCGCCGGCAACCAGACCGTCGGAGTTTTGAAGCACACCCCCTACTATTCCTACGTTGTCCCCGATGCCCCCGGCTTCAAGCATGACGTGCGGGTCGACGACACAAAGGATATCCCCCAGAACCACAAAGTCCTCGTGAAGCTCAACAAATGGATCGATCCCTTCAAGCCGTTGACCGGCTCTGTCCTCGAAGATCTCGGTTCCATGGATGCTCCGGGAGTCGATGTCGACAGCCTGTTGCGCGATGCCGGAATCGTTGAGGCATTCCCAAAGGAAGTCGTCGATGAAGCGAACAGGATTTCCGGCGAAATCACACCCGAACGGATGGAAGGCCGGCGTGACCTGCGAGACGCCGTCACCTTCACCATCGATCCTGAAACCGCACAAGACTATGATGACGCCGTATCGCTTGAGCCGCATCCTGACAGTGGGTGGCTGCTCAGCGTGCACATTGCTGACGTTTCCACCTATGTCCAGCCGGGTACGCTTATCGACAAAGAGGCTTTTAAGCGCGGCAACAGCATCTATCTGGTCGACCGCGCAGTAATGATGCTCCCGCGCGAGTTGACCACCAAGGTGTGCAGTCTCAACCCGAAAAACGACCACCTCACCCACTCCATCGAACTGCACATCAGCCCCGAGGGCAAAATGCTCGGCTATAAATCATTTGCATCCGTCATTCATTCAAAAGCGCGGCTCACCTACACACAGGTGCAAAAATTCATCGATGGGCAGGCCGATCATGGCATTCCGGATATTGCGCTACAGCGTTTGGAAAATCTTATCCCGCTGGTTCGAAAAATCCGTACGCTGCGCGTTGCCAACGGTTCGGTGGAAATCAATACGCCCGAAATCGAGATCAAGCTCAACGATCGCGGCAAGGTCGAAAAAATGATGCCACGCTCTGAATCGAAGGAGGCCTACCAGCTTATCGAAGACTGTATGCTGCTAGCCAACCGCGCCGTCGCCGAAATTCTGATCCGCTCCGGGAAACCGGCAATCTACCGCGTCCACGATGAACCCGACGAAGAACAGTGGGCTTCGATGGGCATGGAGTTGCAGGCACTCGGTATTTCCGCCCTGCCCCAAAGCCGTCAGGAGATCAATCAGGCCGTCAAGCTGGCGTCAGGAACGGCCGTGGAATACACGGCCAACCTGGCGATCCTTCGTAACTTCAAACGCGCGGAATATTCAGTGACGCAGATCGGCCACTTTGGTCTGGCGTTCGACGATTACACCCACTTTACCTCCCCCATTCGCCGCTACCCAGACCTGCTCGTCCATCGCCTGCTAAAGGCCATAGAACAGGGCCGCGAACTTCAAATCTCCGGGGAGCAGATCGAGTCGATCGCCCTGCACTGCAACGAAACCGAACGAAAGGCCGATGAGCTTGAGCGGCAAAGCATCGAAAAGAAACGGATGGAATACTACAGCGACTTGCTCAACGCAGCGCAGACGCAAACCTTCAAGGGCTACATTGTCTCCATTAAAGGCAAGGGAATGATTGTCGAGCTGCCCGGTTCACTCCAACGCGGGATGGTCACCTTTGCCTCCATTACCTCGGACTGGCTCGAAGCCAACAAGGATATGACGCAGGCGAAGACGCGCGGCGGAAAAGTTCGTTTCACGATCGGCGATGAGGTGGAAGTGGCGCTTGCCAAGGTCGATACCGCCCGCGGCTTTGTCGATTTTGTCCTGGCCGATCAAGTTGCTCAGCCCCGCCGGCGTGAACGTAAGCCGCGCATCCAGCCCGACCTGAAAACCGGCCAGCCGCGCCACCGTGGAAAGCGGCGGCGCAGACGCTAATACCGTGACGGGAGCCGACAGCAAGTGCTTCTACAGAGCAGCCTTAAAGCCTTAGATCAATCCATTCTCCGTGGACGGGGGAACCAGAGCTTAAAAATGGGGGTGGACGATCACTCCACCCTACTCAAACTCAGCCCAGGCTTCGCTCTTCGTCATCCCACGGATCTGCTGCATCCTGGCGGCGGTCTTCTCCTGCCTAAAGGAAATCTTGCCCTCGTGCTTTTCCCACTTCACGACAGACTGGGTGCTGACACCGGCAAGTTCTGCCAGTCCGGCTTGAGTCAGCCCGAGTTTATTCCTCAACGACGCCACTCCCTTGCCAGAGATCCAGAACCTTCCTTCGGGCTCTTCTACTGCTACAGGCGCAGCTTTTCCGGCGGCATTCTTCAACCTGGCCACCTCCTTCTGAAGTTCGGTTACATCCCGGCGAAGGTTGGCGATCAATCCACGCTGAGCAGCATTGACCCGCTTTACCGGATCGAGTTCCTTTTTGATTTCCTTGCGGGCCAAGCGGGTTATCTCTGATTGCAGTTCTTTTATTACGGACATGGTTTCGCTCCTTTGTTGAATATCGAAGGTTTACTGAAATTCGTTATAAGCCGCAAACTCTATGGGCAAAAAAAAGGAGACCCGTAATGGAGCTCCCTTCTCAATATAACAGCCAATGTTTCCTGCATTACCCCCTGAAGCGGCGGCGGACCATCACCAGTGCACCGGACATTCCAGCGAGTAGAATAATGGTCGAGGGCTCTGGGATAGTCTCTACAACCAAGCCGGTTGCTGCAGCGTCGACGGCAGGAGTGCCGTTAATCCCGAAAAACTCCAGAGTATCACCCTGA
>JAUVCG010000016.1 GCA_030595785.1 Kiritimatiellales bacterium
AGCACAGTTCGCTGCCGGTTCTCAGCAATAGGTCGAAGCGACTGTTACCGAAAGTCTGTTCGCGCAGCACCTCGGCATAACCCGAAAGCTCCGGAATTATATTTTGGGAAACCGCCTCGAACGCCATTTCGTTCGCACGGCCCGTATTGACGCAGATCCAGCATTGGCCGTTATGTACCAGTTCCCACGTGAAGCGATACTTGCGTTTCGGGTTTTGGCTGTCGGAAAGTGCCACCCGCCACCCCGGTTCCGCGCAGGTCGTCATCCGCCCCGTATTCGGACAATGGGCCGTGATGATTGTTCCATCATCCAGCTCGATATCAGAGAGGAATCGCTTGTAGCGCTTGATCAGCGTTCCGAATGTTAATGGCGGCAAAAGCATGGTTTATCGTTTGTAGTTTGCGGAGGCTAAAATACTCCCAGCTATTCCGGTTTCTGATTCCACGCTGCGATGCACTCTTCAATGGTAAGTTCGTAGCGCTCGTTGCAGAACTGGCACTGTATGCCGACGGGTTCGTTTTTCTTCACCAGTTCCATCCGCTCGGGGATGGGGAGGCTGCGGACGACAGCGGCCATTTTTTCGCGGCTGCAGGTACACTGAAAACGCGGTGCGGGACACGCCTCTGTCTGGATGCCCTCGAAGCCTTTCTCGTCGCCAATGAGCGATTTGGCAATCTGCTCAAAGTAGCCTTCGGCCGCGCTGTCGTGGCCAAGCAGCTCACGAAAACCGGGTTCGTCCATCCTGCGGCGGATCCGGTCGAAGCGTTCGAGGTCGGTATTGGGCAGTGCCTGGATCATCCAGCCCTGGCAGAGTTTGACGGGATGTTCGGGGTCGGGAGCAAAGCCGATCATGGCGCTCATACCGGTTTCGATCTGGTCGGAGATGCAATAGTGGTAGGCCAGGTCATTCACGACATCATGCAGCGAAATCGGCGTGGTGCCGGAACTGTCGATTTGCCCATCATTGGAAACAATCGCCTGCAGCTCGCCGACCTCTCCGTAAAGCTCGTCGTGCGCATCGCCATAGATGCTCAGATGGGGTGGCGAGATAAAGCCGCGCACGGTGCCATCCTGACCGGCGTCGACAACAAGGGTGCGCACCGCGCCCTTGTATTTCCAACAGGCGTTGAGCCGTCGGCCTTCGGGCTGCACAACGGCGGCGAGCAGTGCGCCGGTCATGGCGCGGCCGAGAATATGCGCGGCGGCAGGATCACAGTTGTGGCGCACGACGGCCTCGTTCACCGCCCGCGTCGTTACAGCATAGGTGAATGCAATGTCGAGCCCCTTGAAATGGCCTTTGTAGAGCAGATCGGTCATCGGTTTTCCTCCTTCGCCGATTGGTTGCGGCGGACAAGTAAGTTGTTGAACAGGTTCGTAGTTCCGCCTTTAGGCGGTCTGGTGAATTCCGGTTAAAACCGGGACTACATAACTTTCACGCATTGTTCAAAAAGGAGCGGGGCATTCAAGATAAAAACAGTCTGGGACACCCGCGGTGCCGCCGAACCAACGGGCTGCGCTCTCGGGGAGAGCGCCCTACCCGCCTATTATTCCATCTCTACCTCAAGATCATAGAAGCCTTGGTCGGCCGCGGTGTGGACAGTATCGGTGTAGCTACCTTGCGGATATGGAATTCCATTGGTCAACGGTGCCAGCGAGTTCGTCAGGCTGTCGATCCAGTTGACGGCGTACACCCGTCCAGAGACGGAAGTCCACTCGACAACGAATCCGGAGAGCACTCCGTACTGATCGTCGATCCGGAAGTAGGAGAGTCCGCCACTCCGGGGAAACGATCCCGCTGCTGCGGAAGCCTGTGTCGGGCAGGCTGTAGCCGCCGGTTCCGCCACCGTTGTAGGGACGAACCCAGTAGTAGTAGTAGACTTGGTCGAGGATCCCACCGACATCGTTGAAGATGTTTGTGGTCACAGCCCTGGTAGGTTGCGGAGGCCGTGCTGTTGGTGGTGTTGCGGTACATGTAGTAGCGCGTTGCACTAACCACGGTATCCCATGTGACCACCGTGCGGTCTTCGTGGTCGCCGTCGGTAGCCTGCACATTTCCAGGAAGCCCAAGGGGTTCCTGAACCACCGTGAAGGTTTGGCCGGCTACGGTTACACTGCCCGTCCGGGAAACCGTTCCCGCATATTCGGAGACATTGTATGCGACGGTGCCGTTGTTGGTGCCCGGGCTGCCGGACTGGATCGAGACCCAGTTCAGGCTTTCCGTTGCATTCCAATAGGTTCCGGTGGGAGCCACGATATCGATCGTGCCAATGCCACCTTCCGCAGTATGTGTTCGCTGCGACGGAGTGATGCTTCCAATGCCTGGACGCCATCCGGAATCAACCGAACTGAACCAAGCAGTGTTAGTGACGCCGCCAACGCTGACCCAGTAGTGATAGAGCTGGCCGGGCACGGCGCTGTAGTCGTCATAGTAGGTTGATCCGGCGGTGGCCAGATTTGTGGCAGTGGCTGCATCGTTGGATGTGCCGCCGGGAATCGTGGTTGCGCCATTTTCCGGGAGCAGCAGGTAGTGCTCGTTGTCCGCTTTCTGCAGGCGCGGCATATAGGAGAACGATGCTCCCGGCGAATAGGTTGGATGCTGGTACATGCTCCAGGTCGGGACATGCCCTTCGCGGATATACAACGTCGTTTCGCCGGAGGTATTTTCGAGCTGAAGCTTCCACGAAGACTGTCCGGCCGGAACCTCGACCTTGAAGTATTCGACATCGTGCGCGGGGAGGTTGGTGATGGTGGCATTGCCCTCGAAGGCGAGGGGCTGCGGATCGTAGGTCATGCCGTTGCCGATGGCACTGCTTGCAAAGCTGAAAGTTCCGATGACCGTGGACGAGTTGTTGTAGAATCCAATGTAGTAGGTGCCGACGGAAAGCGGGCTGCCCATGCCCATCGAGAGCAGGTATTTCGGATAAGGCTGCGTAGCGGTCGCATCATAGTAGTAGCCCGGCCAGTCGCCGCCGCTGGTGGTCCACTGGTTCCCGCTGGCCCAGCCGGTGCTGCTGCGCGGATAGGCCCAGGTCCCGAGACCTTCCGGAAGCAGATCGCGCCGCACGGACATATAGGGCCGCGATCCGCTCCATTCGGTGGTGCGCAGTTCCCAGCCGATCACATCCTGTCCGTTCGTCTGCGCGGGAACATCGACGTGGTAGAAGCGCCAGCTCTTGGGTGGCAGCGATACGGAGGCACTGGAAAAACCATCCACCGAAATTTCGGTCGGGGTGTGTGAACCGCTGTCGAGGGTGAACGCGCCGAGGGCGGCATCCGGAGAATAGATGCCGACATACCAGACATCCGCTTCGTGGTCGGGATCCTGCAGGAAGCCGAGCGTACTCGTCTGGTCGTTATGTGCCAAGCTATAGACATAGGTGGATCCGTTTTTCCGGTAGTTCCAGCGACCGGGGACATAGTTGCGGCGAATGGCGATTTCGGTACCCGGAACATGGTTGCTGAGTTCGAGTAGCCAACCCAGTTGCCCGAGCTGTTGCCCGATATCCGACACGGCAAAGAAGCGCCAGCCCGCACGGGTTGGGTCGTTGTTCAGCGTGCTGCTGTTGAAGTCGATCTGGGTGATGCTGTCGCTCGTGGTTGTGCCAGGAACTTCGGAAAAGGCATCGTTGTTGAACGCGTTCGGCACCTTGCCGAGGCGCACGGCCATATCGGGATTTGTCGAGGCGGCCGGTATGGCGGAGACTTCCCACGCAATCTGTTCCGCCGGAACAGGGATGCGGTAGGTCTTGAACAGGAAACCGGTGGCGGATTGCCCGACAGTAGGTTCCAGGTCGAGCCGGTATCGGCCAGCACCAGGAAATACCATTCCTGCCCTGCACCCGTGGTGTTGGAAAGATAGCGGGTAAAGCCGTCGTCCCCCGTATAGATCGAGCTATCCGTGAACGACTGGTAGGTACTATTGCGGTATGGAAGGGTATTTTGTTTCAGATAAATATCGGCCTCGCCGCCCAGTACATCCAGCGCCGTACGCCATGCCGCCAGATCGGAAAGCTCTGTCGTAATCTTGAAATAGTAGGCTCCACCACCGGTGTTGAGATTGGTGAAGACCTCGGTTCCGGCATCCGCCGTGCCGGGATCCCACGTGAGTTCGGTCAGGTGGATATCGCCCGCAAAAAGGCTCCAGGTCACCCCCGCTTGTGCCTCCACCAAAATATACTTGGTCTGCCCCGCCGTGAGCGATTGCACGATCGTATCGCTACCCGCCTGCTCAGCCCGATACTGATAGTCGTTCGTGGCAACATTGGCCAACGGGTCGGTGTAGAGGTCGGCATTTGCACCCGCCACATTCAACACGGTTCGCCAGAAGCCCAACGAACTGGCCGTGTTGGTGGTGGTGATCTCGAAAAGGTGGAGTCCCGCATTGGTATCGGAATTAGCAAAAACAACGGTGCCGGTCTGGGCGATTCCCGGATCTCACGTCAGGTTGGTCTGCGCTTCGGCAAGCATTGAAAGCAAGGGGATGGCCACAAGGGCTAATAGCAACTTTTTCATCGTACTTCTCCTTTATTAGAACCTTGGCGAATACCTCCAAGGGTTGAAAATGCCTGAGCGGAAATTGGGATTCCAAGGGTTGGGAAAGTAGGATTCCGGTTGATACAACGTAAAAATGTTCACCAGCAAAACCTGGATTTCCCGCACCCATCGTTCCTCCTCTGTGTATGGATCCGATGCTAAACCCACAGAAATGCGTAAACAATGATTATATTACTAATGTTTTATGCCGCACAATGTGCGCACAGCGAACAACAAGTGACGTTAATGGTCTTCAGAACGGCATGGGGCATTCAAGCCTAATCGCTTCGCCGGTGATGGGGTGACGGAATTCCAATGCCTGAGCGTGGAGCATCAACCGCTCGGCAGGGATGCCGTAGATGGGATCTCCAACGATTGGAAAACCGATGGCTTGCATATGGACGCGAAGCTGGTGGGAGCGCCCCGTCTTTGGAAAAAGCGCAACGCGTGTCGTGTGTGCCCCGCGTTCCAGCACGCGCCATTCGGTTATGGCCTTTTTTCCGCGCACGCAATCGACCAGATGCTTCGGAGGAAGCCGCTGCTCCATATCTTTGCGCAGGGGAAAGTCCACCACACCGGAATCCTTTTCAATGACGCCCGCGACGACGGCGACATAGGTCTTGGAAATTTCGCGTTTTTCAAACTGCAGGGAAATATTCCGTTGTGCTTCCGGCGAGCGGGCAAAAAGAAGGAGGCCGGAGGTGTCCATATCCAAACGATGCACCACCAGCGCATCGGCGGATTTTTCGAGTACGCGATGGTAGAGGCAGTCCTGCTTGTCCGCCCCCCGCCCCGGCACCGTCAGTAGTCCAGTCGGCTTGTTCATCGCCACAAAGGCATCATCGCTATGTATGATTTCCAACATCCGAAAAGGCATACCGGATTCCGCCAGGCCATTCGATTCCAAACAACGGGCACGCCAAGGTATTTTTCCGATTTGATGCTGAGTCGTGCGTGTAAACGCACCTATATTTGTATTGTTGCAGGGGTTGGAAAAAGAGAAAGCGTCAAAGTCCTTCGCATGTGGCCGCACTATGGGAAGCCCAACGTAGACGCGCGCTTCCAGCCGCGTTGCGCCTGAACGGCGATGGGCTAGGCGTACGCAACGAGGCTGGAAGCGCTCGTCTACATTTTCATGCCCCTGCCCAGCACAGTTTCGGGATAGACGTGGCCGGCCGTTACCGGTCATGAAAACAAAGATAATGCATGGCCGAAGGGGACTCCGAATAACCGGAATTGCAGTTCCTGCGACGACTCCGTTTCCTCGAGTAAAGCCAGGAATAACGCATTCCAAACCAAAAAACTACACCATTGAATATTTTTACATATATATAGCTTAAAACCCCCTTGACGCCGTAGGTATTTAGGAGTAAATGACCAATCAGGTCTTTCGGGTAATGACACCCCAAGACAAACAATAGGGAGGATATGATGAATATCCCAAAAACAATCCGCATAGTGGGCGCATTGACGCTGCTCGCTGTCGCCGCCCAGGCCGACTGGTTTCCCGGCGACCCCTACAAGATGCACTATCCGCAGATGCCCGATCCGGACGGATGGGATGTCAAAGTTGATGGACCGAATGTCGTGGCCGATGATTTCAAATGTACGGAAGACGGCCTGATTACCGAGGTCCATTTCTGGGGTTCGTGGATAGACGACATAGTCGGGAATATGGATCTGGTCCATTTGAGCATCCACACCGATGACCGGACCGGAGACTACAGCAAGCCGGGCCTTCTTCTATGGGATATCAATCTCGACACCAGCAACTTTGCGTTGCGGGAATGGGGGCCCTATGATCCAGATCGTCGGCAGGGATTCTATGATCCTTGGCCTACGGACCCGCTGATTGCTTCGCAGAATCATGGGCAGACCTGGCAGGTGAATCTTAAGATTCCGGAATCGATGGCCTTTGAACAGAAGGAAGGCGAAATATACTGGTTGGACATCCATGTGGTCAGTGATTGGGTCGTTGGTCAACAGGCACCGCAATTTGGATGGAAGACCTCGCTCGATCATTTCGAGGACGATGCGGTATACGAGGATCAACAATACGAATGGCAGGAACTTATTGATCCATTGTCCGGGGTATCCATGGACATGGCCTTTGTGATCGTGCCGGAGCCCAATGTAATTGTCATGATCCTTATGACGGGCGGAGGTTTCATCTTCGTGCACCGGAGATTCCTGATCTAATCACGCAACGGTCAGCCGTAGACATTGAAAGCCGGGATTCCATCCCGGCTTTTTTGTTCACAGCTCATTCCAACGGCCGGACATCAGGCGTGTAAAATACGCATAATTTTATAATGGCATGCGAAGACATCATGTTGTTTATTGGAATGGAATTTTTTAAGACGCGTGTTCAACCAACTAAAGGGGACTTACTCATGAAACAAAAAGCAATTGCCATATTCATAACTGCCGGGCTATTCGCAGGTAGTTTGCCGACACCTGTACGGGCGGCCGAAAAGCCCATGCACCCCTCCGTAGAAAAACTCGATCTAGATGGGGATATGGTCCTGTTTCTGAATACGTCAACTATCGAGCAGCGGGTGCTGGACTATATTGATCAGATGTCGACGCTCATGCAAAGCGCCCTGCAATCGCCTTCGACACAACAGGATCTTCAGAGTGTGAATGAAGGGATCGAGAAAGTAAAAACAGCCATCGGGTGGAGCGGCCTGCTATCACTGGAATCGTATGCCATGAGCATGGCCCCGGTAGACGGTACGTTGAATCGTATAGTTTCGATCGCCCGGCATTCCGAAGCCGATGCCGCCAAACCCCTCTGGCGACTTCTGGCCTCTGAGCCCAAGGTTCTGAAAGGTATCGATTATATTCCCCGCAATGCGGTCTACACGGGCAATTCCACCACAAGTCTCGACGGGGTATGGAAGGTCGCCAACGAAGCCGTGTCCCGCTTTGGCGGACCTGAAAGCGCGGCTGCGTTTAATCAGCAAGTTGCCATGGCTGAAATGCTTCTTGGAACCAATATTGCCGCCATTACCGAATCGCTTGACAATGAAATACTGATATCCATCCAGCTGTCGGAAGACCAGCAGGTCGTATTTCCGCAGGGCACCAACACGGCAACCTTTCCTGAGCCGAGCCTGCTGTTCGGTCTGCAAACCAAAGAACCGCTGCTGGGCAATATCCTGCTCCAGAAACTCGCGCAGTTTCAGATTCCGACGATACAAACAACGAATGGGGTATACACCCTGCACACCTTGAACCTGCCCTTGCCATCCCCAGTTCCGGTGACGCCTACCCTGGTGATGACCGAAGATTACCTGCTGATCGGATCCACCCGCGAAGTTATTGTCGAGGCGCTTGAAGTGCAGGCCGGGAAGAGCGGCCTTGTTTCCACTCCGCTTTACCAAAAACTACTCGCAGGTGCTCCGGAAAAAACCAGCGGAATCGAATTTCTCTCCCCCCGTTTCATGGAGTCCTATATTGCGGTTGTCAGCAAGGTTCTGGATACACCGGAAAATGCCGAAATGGCTCCCATGATGGATATGATGCTCGCCGGCTATGAAAACATGTATGCCGGCGGCTATAGCCTCAAAACGCCAACAGGGCTGTTTTCCGAATCATATGCGGATTATGGCGGAGCCAAGCCCGTTGAAATGGTGGCCTCCTCCTACGTTGGCCTACTGGCGGCCATCGGCATTCCGAGCTTTCAGAAAGCGCGCAGCAACTCGCAGGAAAAAGCGTGTCAAAACAACCGACGCATTATTGAGGCAGCGAAAGAACAGTGGGCCATAGAGAATGCTCAAGTTGATGGGGCGCCTGTGATTGAAGACAACATTTCGGGATACATCAAAGGTGGTTTCAGCAACATGCAATGTCCAAAAGGCGGCACCTACACCATCAATCCCATCGGCACCGCACCTGAATGCTCGGTGCATGGAACAGTGCGATAGTCGTGGATATGTAGGGTGATGCCTGCGGCGGTACAGGGCCGCAACAGAGCGGCTTCCTACGGTAGCAGCAACTCCCCCACGGTCAGAAACGAATAGCCCTGCGCTCGCAGCTTGTCAATAATCAGCGGGACGGCTTCGATGGTGGCAGAGCGCTCGCCGCCGCCATCGTGCAGGACGACGATCGAGCCGGGCCGCACTTTACGGACAACCCGGGTGTAGATGGTATCTGCATCCATATCTTTCCAGTCGCCAACCACTACATCGGCACCGATGTGTTTGAGCCCGTGCTTTTCTTCCAATGACCGGAGGAGTTGTTCGGTGTACGTTGGATTGGGTCCATCGTCAAAAGTCAGAGCGATTACCTTGCGGTCAGTTCTTGCATGACGGATTCCGTTGGAGAACCAGAACATCATCAGTAGGCCGATGATGAAAACGACGAATAAGGTTAGTATATTTTTCATAGCCTGGGTTTCTGAATGTATTCCTCGCGAAGGGGCTTAGGCCGCTGAGTTTATACATGCGATTTGCTTTACATGCTCTGCGTCTCTGCGCGATAAAATTTACATATCCAGCACGGTTTCGGGGTAGACGTGGCCGTCGGTGCCGATCTTGAAGACATAGATAAGGCCGGGCTGGAGGCGCGTGTAGACGGCGTTGCCGTAGACGGCCTTGATCCCATGATCGCGCAGGGCTTCGGGATCGTTCGCCAGATCCCAAATGGCTTCCCAGAAGAGTTGCTGCTCAGGCTGCCTGAGCTCGCGCAGCAATCCGGCATAGCGCTCGGGATGCGTACCGGGTGTTTCGATGTCGTAGCCTTCGGACGGAGTCATACTTTCTCCGTAGACGCGGCGCCATAGATAGAGCGAACGCGCCTTACCATCCATGACCGCTTCGTCGGAAAAGGTAACGACAAGGGCATCAAAGTGGATGACATCACCTTCGATCTCATACTCCTTTTCAAGGACCCTGTTGAGTATATCGCCGCGCGCGGTTTCAACAAACTTGATGGTCGTATAGAGCCTGCCGTCGCGCTCCTCCTGCTTAAGCACCTTGGCAAAGCCGATCTGATCTTCATGGGTAAGGGTTGTGATGGCCTTCTGCAGTTTTTCGTTACTGGCGAGCAGGTCGTGCACGGTCTTGGTTCCATAGAAGATCGAGCCGCCAACGAAGGCGAGCACGGTGAGCGCCAGTGCGGTGGTAACGAATTTGAAAAACCGTTTCATGCTGAATGGACCTCGATATTAATGTGGATAAGCCGGGGAATATCCGAACGGATCTGTTGGCATAATTCCGCATCGACGCTGCCATCGAGCAGGATGCCGCTGGTTTCTTTCATTAGACCGATGGCCCACTTGGTGATGACCAGTGAGCCGACGATACCCATGAGCGGATCAAGGATCGCCCAGCCAAAGAAGCGGCCGAAGGTGAGGGCAATAATGGCGGCGATGGACGTGAGCGCATCGGCCACCACGTGGAAATAGGCAGCCTTCAGGTTATGATCTTCGTGATGGTGGTGATCGTGGTCATGTCCATGATGGTGATGTTCCCCTTTAAGAAGAACGGCGGAAACCAGATTTACAATCAGCCCGATAACCGCCACGCCAATCGCTTCGTTGAAACGTATGGTCTGAGGCTCAATGATGCGGTGGATGGATTCAATGGCCATGAGCAGGGCCACAACACCCAGCGCAACGGCACTGGCAAAGCCTCCCAGCACACCGACCTTGCCTGTGCCGAAGCTGAATCGTGGATTGTGTGCGTGTTTGCGGGCATAACGATAAGCGAAAATGGTAATGCCGAATGCCGCGGCATGCGTGCCCATATGCCAACCGTCGGCCGTGAGCGCCATCGAGTTGAAAATAAACCCGGCCAGAATCTCGACCACCATCGTAACAATTGTGAGCAACAACACGATATAGACCCGTCGCTCATTGTGTTCGTGACCCTGGTGAAAGTCATGGCCGTCTATGGAACAGTTTTGCATAGAATGATCAGGCAGGCTGAAGCGGCTGGAAGTCGCGGGCGAGGCGGATGCCGCGGGAGTCAATATTCACCATGGCGGGGCCTGCATCGTCTTTGTGGGCGCAGAGGGTGTAGTAGGCCGTGCCGTCAAGCTGTTGGAGGTCGTCGGCATGCTGGTGCCCCTGGAAGACCGCCTTGACCTTGCCGGATTGCCGGATCACGTCGCGTACAGCGGCGTGGTTCTGGACGGAAAACTTACCGGGCACATCGATACGCTGGTGCGAGAAGAGCACGACCGGTTCTTTGGCATCGGCGAGTTGCTTCTGGAGCCACGCGAGCTGCTCGTCCGGCACACAGGCATCCTCCCAGTTAAAGTTGCCGCAGGCGTATTCCGTGCCGTCAGGAGAAAAATTACCGTCGATGCAGATAAAGTCGATGCCTTCCTGCCTGAAGATGCCTGTCGGCTCATCCCCCGCGCAACCCAGTGCGTTGTAGAATTGCGCCTTTGAAAGGTAGTCGAGATCGTGATTGCCGGGCATGTAGCGTATCGTGCCGTGGAACGAGTCGCACAAAGCGGAAACCTCGCGCAACAGCCGCAAGGCGTTCGTCTCACTGCTGGATTCAATCAGGTCGCCAAGAACCACGAGCAATCCGATGCCTCCGTGGTTGATCGTGGCCACAGCTTCGTAGAGACGGTTCAGGGCTTCGACGCCGCCATTGTAATGGAGATCGTTCAGCAGTCCGATCCTTAGTTGTTGCGTAGTTTGCATAAGCTGGAAGTTAAATCGATTTGCAGCGTGACGAAAAGTGAACTATGCGGTGTACTTATCCCAGTAGGTAGACAAAAATACGATGAATATGAGCACTGCGATCCCCATCCTAGTCGGCACAGCCGCCTTGATCGGCTTTGGCCACACACTGTGCGGCCCCGACCACTATCTTCCATTCATCGTGATCGGCAAGGCGCGCGGATGGTCGCTGACCAGAACCCTGTGGATCACCTTCCTGTGCGGAATCGGCCATGTGGCGGGATCGATTGCGCTCGGAGTGCTCGGGGCAACACTCGGTATTGCGATGGGGAAACTTGAATTTTTCGAGGCATGGCGCGGCAACCTTGCGGCGCAGGCACTGATCATCTTTGGCTTTACCTATTGCATCTGGGGCATTCACCGTGCCATCAGGAACAAACCTCACGCTCACGCCCACGTGCACGAAGGCAACTCGGTGCACACGCACAAGCATTCCCATACACATGAACATGCCCATCCGCACGGGCTGAACGCCCGCAATATCACCCCCTGGGTGCTGTTCACTATCTTTGTGCTGGGTCCCTGCGAACCGCTTATCCCGCTCATTATGTATCCTGCGGCGGAGCACAGTCTTTCCGGCATGCTGTTGGTTGCGGGGGTCTTCTCCCTTGTAACCATTGGAACCATGCTGACAGTGGTCATGGTCTCCGCATGGGGCATCCGCTTCGTCAAGCTCGGGCCGATCGAGCGCTACAGTCATGCGCTCGCCGGAGCAACGATCTGTCTTTCCGGCCTCGCGATCCAGTTTCTTGGGCTCTGATCAGCGAAATGCAGGACGTTGTCTGTATGCCTTGGAGCTTTCTTCATGACCCATTTCCGGGGAGTGCTTTCCTCTTCGGGTTTACGTTTCCGAGCGGATCATGGTGAGCAGCATCTTGAAGGGTTGCTTGGCGGCCTGGACATCGTGGGGGATGTTCGCAGGCATGATGATCATTTCGCCTTCCTTCGCCGTCTTCATGTCGCCGTCGATAATGAACGCGCCTTCGCCTTCAACCACCTGTACGACCGCGTCGAAGGGCGAGGTGTGCTCACTGAGGCCCTGTCCCTTGTCGAACGAAAACAGGGTAATGTTTCCCGTTTCCTTCTTCAGCAGGGTTTTGCTGATCACCGCGCCGTCGGCATAGGCGATCTCGTCCTTCAAATTCAGCACTTTACCTTTCAAATTATCCATTGGTTTTCTCCTATAGCCCAAGGCCTAAAGCCCAAAGTCTTTTCTTATTATCCCGCAATCTTTTCGGTTTTCATGAGTTCGCCGTCGAGGCCGATGGTGACTTCTTCGACGACGAGGTCGGAGCGGCCGCTGGCGGCGTGCGCCTGCCGAGCCATCATGCTGAGTCCGCCGCAGCAGGGGACGGTCATGCGGACAACGATCACTTTCGGGATATTGTTTTGCGCCATGATCCCGGCGAGTTTTTCCACATAGCCTTCGGTCTTGTCGAGCTTGGGGCAGGCGACAACGAGCGAGCGGCCACGGACAAAGCGCCAGTGGACGTCGGGCGATGCAACGGGGGCGCAGGTGCTGAGGATCACCAGCTCCTTGCCTTCAAAAAACGGTGCGTTCGGTTGAACGAGGTGCAGCTGGATGGGCCACTGCTCCAGATCGGACTTGATGACCTGTCCTGAAACCGTGCTCCCTATTGACTCTTGTCCGGTGCCCGGTGCCTTCTTCCCCATGCGCACCTGCATGCCGGGGCAGCCGCCCGTTTTGGGTTGGGCAGCCGCCTTCTCTTTGGCATCGTGGACTTCATTGGCTTCGTCGAAGCGTTTAACGGCCTCTGCGCCTCCAGTGTTGAGGACGTGTTCGCGAGTGGCATCAATGTTGTATGCTTCGGCTTCGCGCTCAATAATCTGAAGCGCACCGGTCGGGCAGGTTCCGACGCAGTCGCCGAACCCGTCGCAAAACTGTTCCTTCACCACTTTCGCTTTTCCGTCCACCAGCTGCAGCGCGCCTTCGGCACAGCCCACAATACAATCTCCGCAACCGTTGCAGAGGGCCTCGTTAATCTCAATAATCTTCCGTTTCATGATTGGCTCCTTTTCTTAAATTGTTGGACGCAGTATGCCCTAAACGAAAAAGCGTTCCTTGACCGGAGTCAAGAAACGCTTTTTTGCTGAAAAGGGCCGGCAATGAAAGAATCAATAACGGAAAACAGGGCTATTGGCCATGAACTTGCCGAATAGCTTCGAATACACTGAGGGGCTCCATGTCATTCGTTTCGGCGATCTGCCTGATCGACCATTCCGCCCGGGCATTGATGCCCATACTTACCAATTCCTGGACAACGGGGCCTGCCTCTATCTCATATTTATTGCATAGATTGGCCAGGGTACGGCCGCTGTAAAGGAAGGGCGGCTTTTCGGGGATGGGATTTCCCGCCGGTTCAACCGCTTCAGAATGATGGCGGGAGCGGGTGCTCCGGGCCTCCGTAAAACTCCGGATGGCGTTGAAGGGCGTCAGATTAAACAGGGAGCCGACCACGACCCAAACCGTAAGCAGCAAAGCCACATTAAAATTCAAGGTAAGCACCCGAAGCTTCTTCTTTTTATTCCGCAGGTAGGAAATGAGGGGCTTTATGTTCAGAATGGTATGCACGATGCCGGCCACAAGGAAGAGAATACCAAGGTCGGTGTGAAGCGCGAGCCACTCATGTTTGCCGAGGCCCAGCGCCTCCCATTGGCTGGAGCCGGGGCCCCGGGGTGCCAGGTATGTGAAGACGCTGGTGTATACCAGTGCCGTGAATGACAATAGTGCCGTAAGCGATGCAATCTTCCTCAATGACACCACAGACCCCCGTACCTAATCAAATTTTACAAATTCCGCCGTTTCCTCAGCAACCGGTCCGGCCATGACTTCCGCTGCCGTCCCTCCAAACATTCTGCCCATCAGCGCGGAGTTCATGGTCGATACATACGTTTTTCCATCGGCCTTTTCATATACGGCGATGGAGCAGGGCATCATGACCGCCAGGAACCGTGCGTCATCGTCTTTCAAGACCGCTTCGGCATGGTCCGGGTGACATATCTTGAACGAGGCTGCGGGAAGTACAACCTTTCCTTCCTTGGCCAGCGTTTTGTCCAATCTCATCAGTGCAGACACCTTCCAGCCCGCATTCGTCACATTGTTTTGAATATGCGAGATAGTTTCCTCGTAGTCCATGGGGCTTTGTATTTCCTTCGCCATCAGCTTCGGCATGAGCGTAGCAACGCCTGTCAGCATAGCGGCAGCACCGATCAGAATTCCAATAAGCAACTTTTTCATGATATTGTTCCTTTTCTTTTTTCCGAACGGCCAACGGTTACCCGTCAGCAGTGTCACCGTCCAGCGTGATCGAAAATTCGGGCGGGTTGAGAATATGCTTTTTCACGGTGCAGAGGTTGGCCGTCCGCCAGATGGCCTTGTGGTATTTTTCCGGGAAGCCGGTGGGGAGGGTAATGTCGAAGGCGATTTTGGGATAGCGCTTCTGTTCGGGGTCGAGTTCGGAGAAGAGGCGTACGCCGAGGCCTTCCGTATCGAGATCCCGCGCGGTGCAGAATTCAAGCACGTAGATGCCGACGCAGGTGGCCATCGAGACAAAGAAGAGATCGAAGGGTTCTGGTGCGGAGCCTTCACCGCCGTTCTTGATGGATTGGTCGGTCTGGACGGTGCGGCCGCCATAGTGCGCATCCACCCGCTTCCCTCCGGGGAAGCTCACGGTAATGTCTTTTGCGGGGATTCCCATTTCCACCTCCGGGGTTATTTCAGCATTTGATTGAGAATTTTTTCGTAGAATTCCTGAGGCTTCAGGCCTATTTCGCGTTGAACCTCTTCGCCGTTTTCAAAGAAAAGGACGGCGGGGATTGCACTGATGCCATATGGGCTTGCTAACTGCGGGGCGGTATCCGTATTGATCTTGCAGATAACGGCGCGCCCCTTGTATTTTCCGGCCAGACGTTCAATGGCAGGACTGAGCTGGCGACAAGGGGGGCAGGTGTCGGAATAGAAGTCGACCAGGCAGGGCATGGTTGATTGGCCAATATATTGATTGAACCCCTCGGCTGAGGCGATGTGGATTAGCCCTTCACCTGGCGCCGGTTGTTCACCAAGCTCGACGGGTGCGGTGCGACCCGTTCCGGCGGAGAACGTGAAAAGCGCCCCCATTACGGCGCCATAGATGGCTCCGCGGAAGGGGTTGGCCGTCAGGGGGCACGCCCCGGAGGAGCATTTGCCGAAATGTCCAAGAACCGCGCCGACGCCTGCGCCGATGAGTATGCCGAGGATTACTTTCACGACCATGGTGGGATCCTTTTCCTAGCGTACGTTGATCGAGAGTTCCACGGGGCAACTCAGGGAGTTGGAGAGCGGGCAGGTTTTTTCGGCCTGCACCACCGCCTTGTGCGCGGCGTCGGCCTGGGACGGATCTTCCAGCTCAAGGGTTACCTCCACCGCAATGCGGCTGAAGACCAGGCCGATCGGCCCCTTTTCCAGATGGCCGGCTGCCTTGCTTTTGTAGGAGCGGAAACTAACCTTGCCGCGGTCGAGGAAAAAGAGGGAGGAGGCCATGATGCAGGATTCCACCGCGCTGGTCAGCAGATCCTCAGGGGTCCAGATATCCTCGGGGCCGCCGAACTCCGGCGGGGTGGCTACTTCAAGGCCAGGCTTGCCGTCACAGTTGGCTTCGCCCTTTTTTCCTTCAGTCCAATCAATCGATGTTTTGTAAACCCACATGTCACTTCTCCTTCGTTGATTTGCTAGAAATCTAACAGAAGATCGCAAAGCAAGCGAAGGGGCAGGGGTTGCTTTGCGGCCTTCCGTTTTATCTGTTTTAGATGAACAGGTTGGCGTTGCCGCCGATCTGGTCGATATACATTGCCACACCGCCTTCTTCAATCCCGTCGATCAGCTCTTCGCTCTTGATGCCCATCAGATCCATCGACATGGTGCAGGCGACCATCTTGACGCCGCTTTCCTGGGCGGCGGCAATCAGCTTCGGCAGGGTGGACACATTCTTTTTGTTCATGATGCCCTCGATCATGGCCTTGCCGACTCCGCCCATATTCATGTTTGAGAGTCCGAGCTTTTCCGGCCCTTTCGGCATCATCATGCCGAACATTTTCTCGATCAGGGTCTTCTTGATCGTGGTGGTATTTTTCTTGCGGAGAATGTTCAGTCCCCAGAACGTAAAGAACAGGGTGACTTCGTATCCCATGGCGGCCGCGCCGTTGGCAATGATGAATGCCGCCAGGGCCTTATCGAGGTCGTGGCTGAAAACCACGTTAGTGAAGCGCTTCGGGCCGCCTTGGATACCGGGGCAGGCTTCGCCGCCCTGGCATCTGGTGATGACGGCGCGGTAGCCGCCGCCCTTGACCGGTTCGAGGTTGTCGAGGCGGTTTCCGGTCGAGTTGCACCAGGCCGGGATGTCGCCGACAAAGCCCGGATCGGTGGAGGTGATGCTGATGGCCTCGCCGGTTTTAACGGTTTCCAGCGCCGACTTGAGCTTCATGATCGGGCCCGGGCACTGCAGGCCGCAGGCATCGACATCGAGAACCGGCGGCATGGGCTCGGCCGGTTGGTTCTGAACCTTTTCGCCGGTGTCGTTGGTCAGGATTTCGGCTTCCGGAATCGGTGCAATCTGCTGATCCGTTGCCATCATGTAGCTCTTGTAGCCGCCGGTTAGGTTGCGGCACTTGATACCGTTCTGTTCAAGGATGCGGCAGGCGAGATAGCCGCGCAGACCGACCTGGCAGAAGATCAGGTATTCCTTCTCCGTGGAAAACCGGTCGAGGTTCTCTCGGATCTGCGCCAGCGGAATGTTCTTTGCGCCGCGGATGGTGCCCAAGGCAACCTCTTCTTCGTTGCGGACATCGATCAGCTTCTGGTTGTCTGCGGGGTTCAGGGCCTCTTCGGAGTGGAAGATCCTGGTGTCGCCGGAAACGACATTGCCTGCCACGAAACCGGCATAGTTGACGATATCCTTGGCCGAACCGAAGGGCGGGGCGTAGGAGAGTTCCATTTCGGAGAGATCCTCGACGGTCAGTCCATGCCGGATGGCGACGGCAATCACATCGATCCGTTTGTCGACCCCGTCGGCGCCGACAGCCTGTGCGCCGAGCACCTTGCCGGTCTCCGGATCAAAGAGCAGCTTGAAGCTGACCGGATGCGATCCTGGATAGTAGCCAGCATGGCTGCCAGGGTGTACATAGATTTTTTCGTAGGGGGTTTCCGTGCGTTTCGCCATCTTTTCGCTGAGGCCGGTCATACCGATGGCCATGTTGAAGACCTTGCAGATGGAGGTGCCTTGCGTATTCTTGTAGATGCTGTCGCGACCAAAAATGTTGTCTGCCGCAATGCGGCCTTGGCGGTTGGCCGGACCGGCCAGCGGGACGAGAGCCGGCTTTCCGGTCACGAAGTCAGTGATTTCAATGGCATCTCCAACGGCGTAGATGCTGTCGTCGGACGTTTTCATATGGGCGTCCGTCTTGATGCCCCCGGTCTGCCCGATGTCCAGTCCGGCTTCCACGGCCAGCTTGTTTTCCGGTTTAACGCCAATGGCGAGAATCGTCACGTCAACGGTCAGGCTCTTACCGTCGCTTAAAATAAGGGTTACGCCGTCAGCGCTTTCCTTGAATTCGGTTACGGAGGTTTCCAGTCGGAGGTCGACTCCAAACAGGCGCAGCTCCTGATGCAGCGGGGTGGTCATTTCCGGGTCGGCCGGGCCCATCACCTGGGGGGCGAGCTCAATCAGGGTCGTTCCGATCCCGAGTTCGCGCAGGGCCTCGGCAACCTCAAGCCCGATGAAGCCGCCGCCAATAACCGCGGCGCTCTTCTTGCCGTCGAGTCGTTCGATAATCCGGTCCATGTCCTGCAGGTTGCGCAGGCTTAATACGTTCGGGTTGTCGATTCCGGGGATCGGCGGGCGCATCGGTGCCGCGCCGGGGCTGAGGATCAGCTGGTCGTAAGCTTCGGTATATTCCTCGCCGGTCTGGAGGTTTTTCGCCACCACCTCTTTCTTGTCGCGGTCAATCGAGACCACTTCGGTCAGCGTGCGCACATCAAAATTATATTTCGCCGTCATGATTTCCGGCGTAGTTACCAGCAGCTTTTCCCGGTCATCAATCGTGCCGCCAATGTGGTAGGGCAGTCCGCAGTTCGCAAATGAAATGTCCGGCCCGCGTTCAAACAGGATGATTTCAGCGGTTTCGTCCAGACGCCGCGCCCGTGCCGCCGCGCTTGCGCCGCCGGCCACACCGCCGACAATCAGCAGTTTTTTTGTCTTCATGTCCCTTCCTTCGATCATTATGTATAATTAATAGTTAATAATATTCTAATGCTAATTTCAAAACAAAACCGCTAATGGACGCGAATAAACGCTAATTCGAGAAACGGGTTCCGATATTTGGGACATTCCTTGAAGAGTAGGGTTCATTTGCGTTAATTAGCGGTCAAAAAAATTCAATCCTGAAAGTTCAGGAATTGACGCAGGTGCGTGTGCATGCAGTCGAAGAGCTTCAGGAAGTCACGGTTGCAGAGGCTGCAATATTTCTGCGTACCGTCCTTGCGGATCGCGACCAGCTTTTGCTGGCAAAGGATCTTCAGCTGCTGCGACATCATCGACTGACTGCACCCGAGCTCACTGTAAAGCTCGGTAACCGTGCGTTCGCCGTTGGCCAGCACTTCGATCACGCCCAGCCGAATGGGGTGGGCCATAGCCTTTAAAACATCCGCCGCTATATTTCTTACTTCTTGAACCATGCCTCTCTCCAAACTTGAAGCTACAGATATTATTATATTTTTATATTCAGCCCAATTAAAATATTCAGGTTTATAAATGCGGGTTCTGAGCCCTTGTTTATATTGAGTCTACCCAAACTGAAGAAAGGCGTGAATAACTACCTTGTTATAAAGGGATAGCATTATTTTAATATAGAAATATAGGGCTTGAAACTTCACGGAGATTTGAGGTACATATGTCGAAACGTGTATGAACAGTGTGTAATTAACCTAAGGGAGTATAAGGGGATGAAAATACGTTTAGCAGTAACAGCAGCAGCCCTCGCGGCCGTCACTATGCAAATCCACGCCACGGAAGGCGTCAACCTGATCGGCATTGGTCCGGTCCAGCAGGGAACCGCCGGAGCCGGCGTCGCCTCTGCCAAGGATTCCACCTGGCTCATTCTCAACCCCGCCGGTCTCACCGACGTGGACATGGGCATCGATGCATCACTGCAATACTTTGCACCGGTTCGCACCATGAACTCCACCGTCAGCGGTGGTGCCGGCGTACAGGAAGATGATTCTGCATTTTTCATTCCGTCCATAAGCTCCTCTTTCGGTTGTTGCCAAGGCGAAAATGGGTACCTTGGTTTGGGGCTCTATGGCACCAGCGGCATGGGAGTAGATTATAATCAGGGTCGGGTTGGCGATGTGACCACCATTCCTGGACCTGGCCAACCTCCAGCAGATCCTCAAAGCGATTATGATAAGATGACGGAGTTATCTATTGCCAAGATGACCGCCACATATGCGTATAAGTTTGGCGACAGCGGCCTCAGCATCGGTGCCGGTCCAATCTTTGTAATTTCCCGGTTTCGTACCGATATGCTTGATTCTACATTTTCACCCTCATCAGGCAATTGGGACACTTCGTATGGTGCTGGCGCTATCTTTGGCATAAACCAGCATTTTGGTCGTTTCACGGTAGGCGGAAGCTATATGTCCGAACAGTTCATGTCGGACTTCGACGACTACAGCAACATTCTGCCGGAATCATTTAACCTCCCGCAGCAGCTTACGGTGGGAGCGGCTTATAACGTACTGGATAATGTCGAGCTTGTGCTCGACTATCGCTGGGTCGGTTGGGAAGAACTCGACACATTAGGTGACCAATTTGGATGGGATAACCAAAATATTATTAAAGCAGGCGCAACTTGGGGAGTAACCGATGGACTGACGCTTCGCGGCGGTATCTCTTACGGCAAATCTCCGATAGATGAAAATAACGCGTTCTCAAATGCGCTCTTCCCGGCCATCATGGAAACCCATCTGGCCTGCGGTGCATCCTATGCATGGGAAAAATGGGCAGCCCACCTGGCCTACATCCATGCGTTGGAAAACGACATTACTGCCAACGGAAACGATTTTGGTGGTTTTGGTGCTGGCACAACAATAAGCATGTATCAGAACTCGCTGACGGCAGGTGTGTCCTACAAGTTCTAATTTGAACCATTAGAACCGAACAAAGGCCCCGCACTCCGGGGCCTTTTTCATTCAGACCATGAAATCGAACAGCGAACATTGGAACCGGATCTTCCACGACACCGAAGAGGCACAGCTGGGTTGGTATGAAAGCGATACCGCCCAGACGTTGCGGTTGCTGGACCGGGTTCCGGACTGGAAAAATTCCACCTTCTTTCTTCCGGGGGTTGGAACCTCCGTACTGGTCGACGTTCTGCTCGATGCGGGAGCCCGACTGGTACTCAACGATATCAGCCAGGAAGCACTCGACCACGATAGGGAACGAATAGGCGATCAGGCCGACGCGATAGAATGGGTTTGCCAGGATATTGCCCAACCCTTGGGAAGCAATGTGCCGCCTATTGACATCTGGATCGATCGCGCCGTACTGCATTTCCTCACTGACGAGGACGACATCCTCGGCTATTTCAAGAACGTGTTGTCCAAGGTGAAGACTGGTGGACACGTTTTGTTTGGGGAATTCCCGCCGCATGGATCAGCCACATGCGCCGGGCTTGATCTCCATCGATATTCCATTGAAGAACTTTCTGAACGGCTCGGTTCCGTCTTCAGGTTGGTCGAGCATTTCGAATAGCTTTCGCTGTGTCGCAGCAGGTGATCGAAGAAACCCGGTTGCCAATGCGGCATCGGCTCCTGAATGCCTGCTGATACCGCCCGTTTCAGCATCCGAACAGTTGTTCCGAGCCTGTGCTGTGGTGCCAGTCGGATGAAACAGTGGATGTGATCGGGCATGATCACATACCGGCCAATGGCTATGCCGCGCGGCTTGTTCGGGTGATTGCTCATGCACAAAATATCACACGAACTTGATAAGTATGCAATATTTCTTTGTGACGCTTTCCTTCGCTGCGCTCAGGTGAAGCGTTGCTCTTTTTACGTAATACGCAATAACCCGAGGTGTAGAGCCCCGCTTCACCGGCTGAAAGCCGGAAAGCGGTTTCATCGCAAAAGCTACACTCCGTAAGCCCTAGCCAGCGTGTCGGAAAGATCGTTGACCTGCATAGATCCTTTTGCCGCTTTTCTCAAACTGACGAGACATATGGGACACATGGTGGCTACATTGCTTTTGGTTGCTGCAAGCTGATCGGCGCGGCTGCCCGCAATGCGGTGCGACTCGGCCGGGAAGAGCGATTCAAGCGGTCCGCCGCAACAGTGCGTGTTCTTGCCGCACAGCGAGGGTTCTTTCAGGCTTACGCCGGCCTTGCCGAGCAGTTCGCGCGGTTGCTCGACGATGTTTTCGTTGCGGGCATAGATGCAGGAGTCGTGCAGGGCCAGCTCGTCGCCAAGCTGGGCGGCGGGCTCCATGCCGCTTTCGGCAAGCACTTCGAGATAACTCTTCACCTCGACGTCGAAGCCTTCCACGAATTGCGGATAGGCGGTGCGCAGGGTGTGGGTGGTGTGCGGATCAACCGTAATCACTTTGCTCACGCCATGTTTTTTGAACAGGTCGCAGACACGCTGGGCGTGCTTGGCGAATGCACCGTCGATGCCTTCGTCGTAGACGAGCGCGCCGGAATATAGCTCTTCGCCGTAGAGGTAGCCAAAGTCGACGTTGGCCTTCTTGAGCAGGCCGGCAATGTTGCGCAGCATGCGGTCGTAGTCCTTCTGCTCGGCCTTCGAGGCCATCAGCCCCATGAAGAAGGTCATGTTGACGAGCTTGTTGACGTTGCGGCCGAGGCCGAACAGTTTGGTGATCGACGAGTCTTCGAGCTTGGACATCTGGGTAGCCATCGCGTCGATGATCGGGATGAGCTGGTACATGTGGCCGGTGTAGAGGATGGTTTTTCCACCCTTTGGAAGATCTAGCCCCTTGGCCCAGCGGGTGGTGGCGGCGGCCGACATCGGCAGCACGCTTTTGCGCTGGTTCAGGTTATCGGCCAGAATCCCCAGAATATCTTTGGTTGGCAATGGCATGGCGGCTCCTTATGAAAGGTTGAATTCGTTTTCGTTGATGTATTTGCGCAGGAAGCGGACGTTATCCGCAATGTTAACCTCCGCCGGACAGTTTTCGGCGCACATGCCGCAGAGCAGGCAGGAGTAGATGCTGGAAATGTTTTCCTTCACCTTGTCCTCTAGGCCAACCTGGACATAGCGGAAGAGCTTGCGCGGCAGGATTTCGTAGCCCATGGGGCAGACGGCGGTGCAGACGCCGCAGTGCATGCAGGCATCGGCGTTGAACTCGTCGGAACATTTTACGGCCGAAGCCAGTTTTGATGATACCCTACTCATGGCCTTCCTCCTCCTGTTCCTTAAACTCGTACTTAAAATAGCCGTCCACGTCCGGGCGGCCGGTTTCCTCGACCATCCCGTAGCGGCGCATCGCCATCATCCAGTAG
>JAUVCG010000082.1 GCA_030595785.1 Kiritimatiellales bacterium
CAACCAGGGGCGCAACGAAACGCCGAAGTTTTTCCTCTTTCCCCAGCTGCTGATTGCCACCAATGTGCACGAGCTGAAATATGGCACGATGCTAACGCCGTCCAAGTTCTACACCCATTGGCGGGAAAAGGGTGCCGATCCGGCGGAATTCGATCTGGAAATCTCAAAAATCATCAACCAACCGGTTGAGCCAAAAATCCGCGAACAAATTTTCAACGACCTTTGCCGCAGTACGGGCGACATGCATGTCGCCCCAGCACGAAAGGTGACGGAACAGGATCGGGGTATCTATTCGCTACTGCGCCCGGCGCGGATGCTGGATCTGGTGCGCAATTTTATTCTCTATGATGGAGGGATCAAGAAGGTGGCGCGTTATCCGCAATATTTTGCGATCAAGAAGTCGATGGCGCGGCTGAAGACGTTCGATGAATATGGGCGGCGACGTGGCGGACTGATTTGGCATACGCAGGGATCGGGCAAGAGCCTGACGATGGTGATGCTTGTAAAGAGCTTGATCGATGATCCGGAAATTGTGCTGCCGCGAGTTTTGGTGGTGACGGATCGGCGGGATCTGGACAAGCAGATCAGCGATACGTTTGCGGCCTGCAATATTAAGAAGGAGGTGATCAAAACCCGGAGTAGTCGGGAGCTTATTAGACTGATCAAGGAGAAAGATCAGCGGGTGATTACCGCCCTGATCCATAAGTTTGAAGCAGGCAAGTCCGTACACGACTTTATTGATGACGATCCGAATGTGTTTGTATTGATAGATGAGGCGCACCGATCACAGGCGGGTAAGGCGAATACGGAACTGAACCTCATTCTTCCGAAGGCGTGCCAGATTGCTTTTACAGGTACGCCGCTGATGAAGAATGAAAAGTCGACGGAAACCAAGTTTGGCGGAATGATCGATGCCTATACGATTTCTGAAGCGGAATCGGATGGTGTGGTGCTGCCGCTGATTTATCAGCCGCGATTTGTTGAGCTGGATGTGCGGCAACAGTTGCTAAATCGATTCTATGATCAGATCACAGAGGAGCTGAATGAGGATCAGAAAAAGGATCTTCAGAAGAAATTTAACTCGTCGCAAATCATCGAAGAGACATCCCAGCGGATTGAAACGATTGCACTGGATATTCTGGATCACTACAAACAGTTCAAAGACACCGGCCTAAAGGCGCAGGTGGTGGCTCCATCGAAGTATGCGGCAGTGATGTTCCAAAAGGCGTTCGAACTCTGTATGGGCGACATGCATGTCGCCCGCACAGAGGTGATTGTGTCCGATACCAACGACAAGGAGGAGGACGACCAGATGCCGGAACACAAGAAGGTGGTTGCAGCTTTCCTTGCCGATGAGAAACACAAGCATGGCTCCTCGCTGGACACCCGCGAGAAAAAGCTGGTATCCAGTTTCAAGGAAAACCCGGATGGCGTGCGGATACTGATTGTGGTGGACAAGCTTCTGACAGGCTTCGACGCCCCGCGCAATACCTTCCTCTATCTGGCGAAGCAGTTGCGGGATCACAACCTGTTGCAGGCTATTGCCCGTGTTAACCGCCTGTTTGATGGCGACGAGGGCAAGGAAGCCAAGGTCAACGGCTTTGTGATCGATTATTCAATGAACGCGAAGAACCTGCGTGATGCGATGCAGCTCTTTTCCAATTATGACCCAGAGGACATTGAACGGGCGTTGCTTAATACCGATGAAAAGATCCAGGATCTGGAAAAGGTCTATCAGGAACTGCACTCCATCTTCAACAGCGTGCGCAATAAGCAGGATACGGAGGAATATATCCGCGTGCTGGGAGAGGATGTCGAAACCCGCGAGCATTTCTACGAACTGGTGAACGAATTCATCAAGCAGTTTGCCGCCTGCAACATGCTCTACGACTTTACCCAAAAATTCGATGCGGAAAAACTGCGCCGCTATCAGATGGATTTGAAAAAATTCGTGGAACTCAAGAAAATCCAGAAGACGTTGAATGCGGAAGTGGTGGATTTTTCGAAATACGAAGACCAGATCCGGCGCATCCTGGATAAGTATGTCTCGGCGGAATATGTGCAGGAAATGGCGGCGCCCATCTGCATCTCTGAATCGGCGGAGTTCAACGCCTATATCGAAAATGCCGAGCGCGGGCTTTCGGAAAAATCGAAGGCCGAAGCCATCGCGGCCTACACCAAAAAAACGATCAAGGAGAACTACCACAAGGACCCGGAGTTCTATAAGCGCTTCAGCGATAAAATCGAAAAACTGATCGAGGAGCTGCGTGCGGCCAAGGAAGAGGATGCCAAAGCCCTGTTGCAGGAGGCCGGTAACCTTCAAAGCCATGTGGACGACTATGAGGACAACGATATTCCTGCCCCGCTCCACGGGCGGAAAAAACTCCACACCTATTACCGCAACCTACGCGCGGAGCTGGCAGGCAAGAATCTGACCGAGGGGCAGCTGGCCGATGCTACGGAAGCCATGGTGGCCATTGTTGAAGAGCACAAGATCGTTGATTGGCACAAGAACGTAGAGGTGGAACGGCGGGTTCGCAATGAGCTGGAAGACTATCTGTTTGACGTGCTCCAAGGGCAATGCGGAGCTTCCATGGCGATCGACGAAGTGGATCGGGCCATATCGCTGGTGTGGGAGCTTGCCATCGAAAACCGGGATGGGGATGCCGGATAGATGCAGAAGCATTTCACATACGAGAATATTGCTTTCGACTATTACCTCATTCTGGAGGAACGCAAGACGCTGGCCGCGACGGTCTACCCCAACCAGTCCGTGGTGGTGAAAGCCCCGCTCAAAGCGGATTCAGGCCGCATCAACGACTTTCTGATCCGCAAGTTCCGCTGGATCCTGAAGCAACGACGCTACTTTGCCCGGTTTAAATCCCAAACACGGAAGCAGTATGTCTCCGGGGAATCCTTCCGATACCTAGGTCGTTCCTACAAGCTACTGGTTCGCAAGGCCACAGGCGAACCACGTGTTTCACTGCAACATGGAACGCTCACGGTTTATAGCTGCTTTCCTCAAAACCGGCTCATTACAAGAAAACTACTGGAAGGATGGTATTCGGCCAAAACCGGCAAGGTATTTGCGGAGCGGTTGGCACTCTGTTTTGAATTGTTCGGCTATGCGGATGTTCCAGACCTTGGAGTCCGCAAGCTGAAGAAACGGTGGGGGAGCTATCTCGAAAAACCACACCGGATTATTCTGAATCAGGATCTCATCCAAGCCTCCAAGGCCCAGATTGACTATGTCATCATCCATGAGCTGTGCCACGTCAAACACAAGCAGCATAACAAGGCTTTCCATGCCCTCCTGAAATCCAAGCTCCCCAACTGGGAAAAACTAAAAACCGAGATGGAGCTGCGGCTTCTTTCTTAAAAAAACGCACATCCGAGAAGAACCAAATTTCTAGAAGCACACGAGAACGAAGAGCTGCGGGCGAGAAGTTTGCGGGTGTACGCCGGTAGCGTCACCTCTCTCGACCATCTCACCGTGATTCCGGTTTCGCCGCCTTCGCGAATAGTTCTTCAGCGAAGTGGCAGGAGACCTGGTGACCTTCATTTCCGTCGATTGAGCGCAGCTCCGGGGCATCCTCCTTGCACTTTTCGCGGGCATGGGGGCAGCGGGGGTGAAAGTGGCAGCCCGGCGGGGGCTTGATGGGGGAAGGCACGTCGCCTTCGAGCACCTGCTTCTCTTTTTGCTGCGCGGGATCCGGCTCGGGAATTGCCGAAATCAGCGCCTGGGTGTACGGGTGCATCGGCTTTTCATACAGGGCCTGCGATTCGGCGGCCTCCACTACGCGGCCGAGATACATGACGCAGATGCGGTCGGCGATGTATTTCACCACGGAGAGGTTGTGGGCAATGAAGATGTAGGTCAGGTTCATCTCCTTCTGGAGGCGGACCATCAAGTTGAGCACCTGCGACTGGACCGAAACGTCGAGGGCAGAGACGGGCTCGTCGCAGACGACCAGCTTCGGCTTCAGGGCAATGGCGCGGGCGATGCCGATGCGCTGGCGCTGGCCGCCGGAAAATTCGTGGGGGTATTTGTCGAAGGCGCTTTCGTGCAGGCCAACCTCTTCGAGAATGCGGAGGATCTCGGTTTTGCGCATTTCGGCGGTATCGAATTCGTGCTCGCCTTTGTGGATGATGAAGGGCTCTTCGAGGATGCTGCCCACCGACATGCGCGGGTTGAGCGATTCCATCGAATCCTGGAAGATCATCTGCATCTCCTTGCGCATTTCGCGCAGGCGTTTTACAGAGACCGTATCGATGTCGACCCCTTCAAACTCGACGGTGCCGCCCGTGGGCGGATGGAGGTGAAGCAGCGCCTTGCCGAGGGTGGATTTGCCGCAGCCGGACTCGCCCACGAGACCCAGGGTCTCGCCTTGGTGGACATCGAATGAAATGCCGTCGACGGCGTGGACGTTGCCCATGTGGCGGTAGAACACGCCCCCGTGGATGGGGAAGTGTTTCTTCAGGTTTTTGACACTCAAAAGTAGTTTTTTGCCGTCGTTCATAGTCATTCCTTCAAATAAAAAGGTGAGAATGCAGAATTCAGAATGAAGAATGGTCGGTCTGCGACGGCTATTAATCGAAAAAGGCCAGCGCCGCTTGAGTTCCTCCATTCTTCATTCACAATTTTTCATTCTTCATTCCTCCCAATCTCCCCGTGGCGAATACAAGAAACCTCGTGCCCGTCCTTCACCTGTGCGGGCGATTGTGGCTGGGTGCATTTTTCGGCGGCATAGGGGCACCGGTTCTGGAAGCGGCAGCCCTCGGGCATGCTGAAGAGGTCGGGCACCATGCCCTCGATTTCAAACAGTTTCGACTTCTGCTCCGTGTCGAGCTTGGGAATGGAGCAGAGCAATCCTTTGGTATAGGGGTGCTGCGGATGGTTGAAAATCTCCTCGACCGGGGCGTGCTCCGCCACCTTGCCAGCGTACATCACGCAGACATCGTCGCACATTTCGGCCACCACGCCGAGGTCGTGGGTGATGAACAGGATGGCCATGTCGTTCTTTTTCTGCAGGTTGCGCATCAGGTCGAGAATCTGAGCCTGGATAGTGACGTCGAGCGCGGTGGTCGGCTCGTCGGCAATAAGAATGTCGGGCTCGCAGGCGAGTGCGATGGCAATCATCACGCGCTGGCGCATGCCGCCGGAGAGCTGATGCGGGTATTCGTGGATGCGCTGTTCCGGCGCCGGGATCCCGACATCGGTCAGCAGTTCGACCGCGCGCGTGAACATGGCCTGGCTGGACATTTTCGAAAAGTGGACCTTGAGGGTTTCCATCAGCTGGTAGCCGACGGTGTAGACCGGGTTGAGCGAGGTGAGAGGATCCTGGAAAATCATAGCGATCTTCCGGCCGCGGATCTTGAGCAGGTTTTCAGTGGGTTCCTTGAGAATGTCGAAGCGGTCGGAGCCATCGTCGTAGATGATTTCGCCTTCCGGGGAGTTGCCGGATGGCTTGGGCAGCAGCCGCATGATGGAGAGCGAGGTTACGCTTTTGCCGCAGCCCGACTCGCCCACCAGCCCGAGGGTCCGGCCCTTTTCCAGGGTAAAGTCCACGCCGTCGAGCGCGCGGACTGAACCGCGGTCGGTCTGGAAGGTTGTCACTAGGTTTTTGACGGTAAGGATTGCCATTGTGTCCCTTGTTATTTCGCGGATTCGGGCCGGTACTTGTCGTAGATACGGAGGGTTTTTGGGAAGGTTTCCCCTGTTTTCATGGCGTAGAGCGTCTCTTGTTTCATCTCCTCGTCGATCCAGTAGAGGCCGTAGCCGAGGAGGACTTCGCTGGTGGGGAGTTCGGCGCAGTCGGGAATGCGGACCCAGCGCCAGGTCGCGGTCCGACTGAAGGGAATGTAGTAGGTCGGAATGGTGATGCAGGCGTCGTAGATTTTTGCCTGGAGCTCCTGGGCGAGTTTCTTTCGCTCATTGATATCGTTGCTGTTGCGGTAGGTATCGATCAGGCGGGTGACCTCGGGGTTCGAAAAATTGCAGAAGTTGTTGTTGTTGGGCTTGCCGGCGAGATGGCCATGGTATCCGCTGTAATAGGTCGGGCCGCGCAGGTTGCTCCAGGCGCCCCATCCGTGCCAGACCATTTCATGCTTTTTGTCCTGGACGAACTTGAAGACGGTGTTGGCATCGTAGGTGTCCGGCTTGAACTCGATGCCGGCCTGGGTGGCCTCCTCCTTGAGGATCATGATGTATTCCTTCTCCAAGGGGGAGAAGTAGAGCAGCTTGATGGAGAGGCGTTTTCCATCCTTAACCCGAATGCCGTCGGCTCCGACTTGGGTCCAGCCCGCCTTTTCCAGATACCCGATCGCCTTTTCAATATCGAATTCGCGGGCCTTAAGGTCGGGGTTGGTGTATCCGCGGTAACCGGTGCTGATGGTGTCGGCCTGTTTGGCATCGCCGAGCATGGCCAGGTCGATCATCTTCTGGATGTTCAGTGCATGGGCGATGCCGAGGCGGACGTTTTCATCCTTCAGGATTTCGGTTTCCAGATTCATGGAAATGAGGCGGGTGGGGCGCGGGATGTCGTTCCAGAACCAGGATTTTTGAACATAGCCCTTTTCATATTGGGGAATGTCCGCCGCCTTTTTATACCAGTATTCCGCGAGGGTCAGGCCGAATGCATCCAGCTCGCCCTGCTTGAAATATTCGAACGCGATTTCCAGTTTGGGGATGAGGCGGAAGCGTTGGTAGGCGGGGTTGTAGCGGTACGTGTAGAACGGGTGGTTGTCGGCCCACCAGTTTGTGTTGCGTTTGAACAGGACCCATTTTCCGTGCATGAACTTGACGATCTGATAGGGGCCGGTGTTGGGCTTGGCGCGCCAGTTGAAGGTCTTGTTCCATCCTGCCGCCACATCGTCGATGGTGATGGCATACGGCGTTTTGGCCTGCTCCGGCGTCGGCTCAATTGCAGTCAGCTGCATTTTGGAGTGGTCGAAGCGGGCCTTAATCTCTTCAAGTTGCCGGAGGGCCTTGGCGTTGTCGGTCTCGGCCAGTGTATCGGCGAGGCGGGCGGCTTCGGCCAGCATGTCGACCCCCGCTTTGAGGAGCGCCTCCTTGTCCACCGCCTCGGCGGCGGGCGTGGTTTCGGACGGGGGAATCTCGGCCTTCAGCCTGCCTTCTATGCTGACGACGAAGGCTTCAAGGGCCTCCAGTTGCGCTTCGATTTGATAATATTTCAATTCGTTCGGAATCGGCAGCTTGTTGTTTTTAAGGGTGTAGTAGGCCGTTTTGCCGCGGAAGTTATGCTCCTTGCGCAGGAAGTTCCCGTAGAAATGGTAGGGCTCGGGCGCAAGGATGGTTGAATAGACAATGTTGGGCTGGTGCCTGGGCAGGCGGATAGCGATGGTGTAGTCGTCGAACTTGAGGACCTCCTCGATGTGTTCGGAGGAATAGTCGTTGGTCCACGGATCGACGATGCCCGGCGCGCGGTAGAGCTTGAGCGTGTAGACATAGTCGTCGGCCGTGACCGGAATGCCATCGGACCATCGGGCGGCGGGATCGAGCCGGAAGTAGACGGTCCGCTTGTCCGGCCCGACGGCCCATTCCCGGGCCAGGGAGGGGAAGAACTTCTCGGTGGCGGGATGCACATCGAGCAACGCCATATCGTTGATGTCCAGGTATTCTCGGAAGCTGGTGTTGGCGTTTAAGCCGCGCTGCCGAAGGGTCTGGGGGAAGGTCATGAGGAAGGTATTCCACGTTCCACCCTTTTTGGCATTGGGGTCGGCGAACGGGTGCTGGTCGGCCCCGTTCTGCCATTCCAGCCCTTCGGGAATCTTTTCTGCGGTGACGGGGAACGGCTTGAGGGGGGCCTTGTGGTCATGGAAAAGAAGGGTGTACTTTTCTTCGATAGAGCAGGGGTGGTATTCGTATTCACACTCCTCCACCATCAGGAAGCCCGCCTTGCTGGCGGTGATGGAGAAAACTGTGATGACGATCAGTACGAGCAGTATGCCGAGATAGGTTAGCCATTTGGTCATATCAAAAAAAGTCTCCAGATTACTCGTATTTCGTGAATTTTTTCGGGTCAAATGCCTCGCGGATCGCCTCGCCGACGAGGTTGACCAAAAAGAGGATCAGGATCATGGCACCCACCACCGAGGAGACGATCCACGGCGAGTCCATATTTTCGGTGCCCATTTTCATCAGCTCGCCCCAGCTCGGCGTGCCCGGCGGGAGGCCGAAGCCGAGGAAGTCGAGCGAGGTCAGGCCGATGATGGCGCCGGAAATCGAGAAGGGGATGAAGGTGACGAGCAGCGAGATGGTGCTCGGGATGATGTGCACAAAGATGATGCGCGCATTCGAGGCGCCCAGCGACCGCGCCGCCATGATGTAGTCGCGCTCCTTTTCACGATAGGTCGCCGTGCGCATCTGCCAGGTGGCACCCATCCAGCCGAAGAGCACCATCAGTCCCAGCAGCAGGCCGAAGCTCCGGCCATAGATCGTGCTGGCAATCATGATGACGTAGATGAACGGCACGCGGGAAAGGATTTCGATGAGGCGCTGCCCCAGCAGGTCGATCCACTTGCCGAAGTAGCCCATGGTGCAGCCGACGCTGACGCCGATGCCATAGTTGAACAGCATCAGGATCAGGGAAAAGACGATGGCGATCCGGTAGCCGAATACGAGGCGCGCGAAAATGTCGCGGCCGATCTTATCGGTTCCAAGATAGTGTTTCTTCGCAGCATTGGGCGGCAGCGGGTGGAAGGCTTCCTTGAAGAGCCGGGAGATCTCCTTTTCCTTGGCGGTCTGAAGCTCGCCCGTCTTTTCGGCCAGCCGTGCGGCATCGATGGTTTCCGCTTGGAGCGCGGCGAGCTCGCCGGAAAGTTGCTTTTGGAGCTGAGCCTCCTTCGCCCGGAGAGCCTTCATGTCGATCGGGTCCGACTCGCCCGCGCTGTAGGGGACCAGCGGCATCAGGATCCAGTTGTCGGAATCGGCGGCCTTCCATTTGGCCTGCAGTTCGCGGTATTTGGCTTCGTAGGTGTAGTCCTCCCCAAAGGTGTTGCCTTTATACTGCTTGCTTATGCCGGGGATGCTTCGAAGGATCGGGAAATAAATTTTACCTTCATGTTTTACCACCAGGGCCTTGTTGTTGATGAACAGCTCGCCCGCAAATGAAAGTAGGGTTAGCACAAGCAGGATCCAGAAACTGTAGTAGCCGCGCTT
>JAUVCG010000085.1 GCA_030595785.1 Kiritimatiellales bacterium
TTTGTTGATGAAGGAACGAAGTTGGTTTGAAGGTTGGGGTTTGAGGTTTGCAGTTTGAAGTTGACGGATTATCTTCAGCCCCCAGCCCCCAGCCCCCAGCTACCAGCTACCACAGGAAGCAACGATGAAATCATTCGACGATCTTGATCTTGTTTATTCGACGGATCAGGGGCGAATTCGTCCCGAAAAAAAAGAACAGGCTCCACCAAAAGGCGACGGCATTGTGCGCGTCGGTCGTGAGACCAAAGGCCGCAAAGGAAAGGGCATGACCGTTATCACCGGTGTTCCGCTCCACCCCGAAGGGCTTCGCGACCTCACCAGGAAACTGAAACAAAAGTGCGGAACCGGCGGAACGCTCAAGAACGGAAAGATTGAAATCCAGGGGGATCATCGCGATCTGCTTGTGGCCGAACTCGAGGTACTGGGCTATACCGTCAAGCGTTCAGGCGGTTAGGGTGTCAATTACACCAAGAATCTTTTTTGCGCAGAAGGGTTTATCGATGCAACCCCAATCATCGAACTGTTCAGTATGACGCGATAGGAAGCTGAACGTACCCTTTTCCGCGCCGAGCGTGGCCGGGGTATTGAGCACGATGCCATCGAGGTTCTTGCTTTCAAGCTTGCGGCGTGCGTTGGCTTCGCCGTCGGTGGTTTGCAGAGCAAATCCGATGGCTACCTGGTTCGGCGGCTTGCCGGCGCACAGTGTTTTGGCAATATCCCGGGTGGGCCGGAGGCGCAGTGAAATCCCGTCGGTCGACTTGGCCATCTTTTCGGAGAGCTTTTCGGACGGGGCATAGTCGGCGACGGCTGCGGCGAAGATGACGACGTCCGCGACTTTGGAACGTTCCTGCGCTTTCGCGAGCATTTCCTCTGCGCTTGTCACTTTATGGAGATGTCCCGATTCAATGTCCGGAAGATTTGATTCAGATACAGGGCCGGTGATGAATTCTACTTCGTATCCGCGCAAGGCAGCTTCTTCAGCGATGGCCTTACCCATCTTGCCGCTGCTGGCGTTTCCGACGAAACGAACGGGATCTATGTATTCGTGCGTCGGACCGGATAGAATGAGGATTTGTTTCTTCATGATCTGATCTTCCGGATTCATTGGCCGCGAAAGAACGCAAGGGTCGCAAGGTCTAGTTTGTGTTCTATGCGTTCTCTTGCGGTTAATGACTAGAAGATTGAACTCAGGATAATCTGGACGATGGCGCAGGGCGAGCTCATGCGACCATAGCCGGCGGTGCCGCAGGCCAACTGACCCTTTTCGGGGCCCATTTGGTGCCAGCCCATTGAAAGCAGTTTTTTTGCGTTTTCACGGATGATCGGCTGTCCCCACATTTGCTCATTCATGGCGGGGCAAAAGATGCGCTTGCAATCGGGTTTGAGCGAGAGCGCACTGCAACTTACGATGTCGTCGCCGAGACCGTGGGCCAGTTTTGCAATCGCATTGGCCGTGGCGGGTGCAACAACAAAGGCATCGGCTTCTGTGGCGGGATAGAGGTGCGGATAAATCACATCCATCTCTCCGGTATTGGTGTCGGGAAAAGTGGTGGTGAGCACTTTCTGCCGGGTAAGGGCCGCGAAAGTGAGCGGGGTGACAAAGCGCGTTGCCGCCTCGGTCATGATCACGCGCACGTCGACATTGGCCTTGATTAGCTGGCTGGCGATATCCGCCGTCTTGTAGGCGGCTATACCGCCTGTGATGCCGATCAGTACTTTGGGTTTCATGGTGTCGCTGTGCTCCCCCTGGTTGGTTGTTAAGTTGCCGGTTGATGGGGAATCCCTGACAACCATCATTCAGCAACCTATCAATTTAGACTAGACTTCCAAAACGTCTTTTTCCTTGGCGGCGAGCAATTCGTCCATCTTCGTGATATGCCCGTCGGTGGATTTCTGGATACCTTCCAGTGCTGAATCGCGTTGGTCTTCAGTGATGTCGCCTTTTTTCTGGAGACCCTTCACCTGATCGTTGGCATCGCGGCGGATGTTACGAATCGCTACACGCTGCTCCTCGGTGGTGCGCCCCGCCATTTTGACCATCTCTTTGCGGCGTTCTTCAGAGAGTTCCGGGATCGGCACGCGGATCAGGCGACCGTCGTTCATCGGCGTAATGCCAATGTTGGCGGCGATGATGGCCTTTTCAATGAGGCCGAGTGACGAGGGGTCGAACGGGCTGATGACAATCAGGCGAGGCTCCGGGGTGGAGATGTTGGAGATGTCGCGCAGGCGGGTAGGCGTTCCGTAGTAGTCGACCGTGATGGTGTCGACGAGTGACGGATGGGCTTTGCCTGTCCGCAAGCCAGCCAGTTCCTGTTGCAGGAACTGCAGGGTCTTGTCCATTTTGTCTTCGGTTTCGAGAAGTACATTGTCCAGCATTGTTTTTCCTCCGGTTTTAAATCAGTGCGTTACGAGCGTACCGGAGTCTTTCCCGGTGACCACCTCGACCATTCCGTTTGGTTTGAAAAAGTCAAAAACTACAATGGGGATATCGTTCTCCATACACAATGAAAAAGCGGCGGCGTCCATAATCTTAAGCTGCTTGGAGATCGCGTCCTGGTAGCTGATCTGCTCAAAGCGGGTAGCATCGGGGTGGGTGACGGGGTCGGCGGAATAGATGCCATCAACCTTGGTGGCCTTCATGAGCACGTCTGCGTCGATCTCCGAGGCGCGCAGCGCGGCGGCGCTATCGGTGGTAAAGTAGGGATTTCCGGTCCCCGCACCAAAGATGACGACACGGCCTTTTTCAAGGTGGCGGATGGCTTTGCGGCGGATGAAGGGCTCGGCGATGGCGGGCATCGAGATAGCGGTCATGACGCGGGTATGGATACTTTCGCTTTCCAGTGCGTTCTGAATGGCCATGGAATTGATGACCGTAGCAAGCATACCCATGTAGTCGCCGGTGGTGCGATCGGTACCTTTCGTTTCGCCGGCGAGGCCGCGGAAAATATTTCCTCCGCCAACGACGACGGCGACCTCGGCACCCATGGCAAGCAGCTGCTTGAACTGATCAGCCACCGTGCTGAGAATCACTGGATCATGGTTGAGGCCCTTTGCTTTATTCTGTAGGGCTTCACCGCTGATTTTTACCAGTACTCGTTTATACTTCATAAATTCCTTTTATGTGAACACCCCAAAATATTAGAACATGTTGCGGAGCGTGTAAATTTCCAATGTCTGGAAACTGCGTTGAAACGGAGAACCGATGAAGTGGATTAAAACAGGGTGGGTTGTGTTGCTCAGTATCGTGGCTGTGGCCACTGTTGTCTGGGTGGCTTTAAGCTTGTTCGAGCCTCAGCAACCGCCCGTTCGCGCATTGTGGGTGACGCGTTTCGACTACACGACGCCCGCGGACGTTCGCAGTATTGTCAAAAACGTGGCGGCGGCGGGCTTTACCGATGTTTTCTTCCAGATTCGAGGGAATGCAACCGCGTTCTATAAAAGCGAGCTTGAGCCTTGGGCCTATGAGCTTTCCGGGACGCAAGTGGAGATGCTCGGCAGTGATCCCGGTTGGGATCCGCTCCAGCTTGCGCTGGATACGGCTCGCCCGCACGGGTTGCGTGTGCATGCCTATATGAACGTACTGCCGGGCTGGAAGGGCCTGAAGGATCCGCCGCTTGCGGCGGGGCAGTTGTGGACAGCACATCCCGATTGGTTCATGGTCGATTCACTCGGGCAGAAGATGCTGCCGACTTCGGGGTGGTATGCATTTATCAATCCGGTGCTCCCGGAGGTGCGGGAACATTTACGCGGCATCGTGGCCGAGCTTTGTGAATACGACGTGGATGGTATCCATCTGGACTATATCCGCTATCCCCACGACTACCGTCTGGTGGCGGCCCAGCGCTATCCGGATGCAACGGACGGAGAAATCTTGCGGCACGCCGACTTTTCGTACGATCCGGCCTCGCAGGCAGCGCTGTTCGATCGATATGGCTGGACTGTTTCCAAGCGGAAGATCACACAGTTCCGGTGCGATTCGGTGACACGCGTTGTGCAGGATATTTCCTATGTGATGCAACTGCGCAAACCGGGAGCCTGTGTGCTGTCAGCCAGCGTAATGGGCAATCCGGGGGAAGGAAAAAGCCATGCCTATCAGGATTCCGGATCGTGGGCGAGGAAGGGGCTCGTGGATTGGGTGGTGCAGATGAACTATGGAACCACGTCGTTCGATCGATATCTAAAAGCGATGAAAAAGGCGACCGGGCGCCGCAAGTTCCGGACGTCGGTGCTGGTGGGTATTAACTGTAAAAATGAGAGCGACGATATTCTTGCGCAGATTGAAAAGGTACAGATTTCCGGCAGCCGAGGCTTTGCGCTTTTCTCCTATTCGTTCCTGTTTGACGAGGAACATCGGGAGACCGAAAAAGGCCGGATACTTCTGTCGAAGATCCGGCCATAAAGATGGAATCAGGTTTTACTCGGGAATCGTGATGTCCTGCAACGCGGTGGACTTCGCCTTGGCGGTGTCGGATTGCGCCTCTTCCGCGTCAGTGTTTTCTTCCCCGGCTTCTTTCCTCATATTCTCGGCGAGAGACCTGACTTGCTCGCGGGCCTTTTCCCTTTCGGCGGTTCGGCCCGCCCTGTCACAGGCGTTTGCATAGCTGATCCATGCGTACAGGTTGTTGGGGGCCAGTCGGGTGGCGGTGTCGAGCGAGTCCGCCGCCGCATCGAACTCTTCCAGCATCAACTGGCTGTTGCCGAGTCCGATCCATGCGCCGGGGATGGTCTTATTGCCCTGCAGCAACAGAGAGAAGATGGCCTTCGATTCGGTGGGGCGGTTGAGTGCCAGAAAGATTTTACCCGAGCCGATCAGTTCCGCCGGGTTTCCGCCTCGGCACCCTTTGCTGGCCTTTGCAGCGTATTCAGCGCGTGCCGCCTCCAGTCTGGCCAGTCCGGCGGCCTGGGCCTCCGTGTTGTTCAGGAGGGGGGCAAACTCCTCCTTGTCCAGCAAGAGGATAGCGGTGATTCCATCGAAATAAGCCAGCTTCCAGACTTGCCGCGAAAGCAGGGTTACGAGGCCTTGGGCAGAGGATGGGGCCAGGGTATTGAGAATGATGGCTTCCGGTCGATAGGCCTCGAGGAGGGTGTTGTAGGCCTTGGTGCTGCCGAGCATCATGGCGTTGAGATTTCCAAGTAGCTCAATGTCGTAACGCCCGGGACGGTAGTCGATGAATACCTTTCGCCCGTAGTTGAAGGCCAGGTAGCCGCCGTCAGCGGCCAGATTAATGGCTTTCTCCGGGAAGGCGGGATCTCCGATAATGGCTTTGGCGCCGGAGGGATAAAGTTCTTCCTGGATCCCGAAGCCGAAGGAGGATGCGCTGCCAAACCGGGTGTAGGCGCAGTTGCTGACGACGGGAATGAGCGACAGGATGACCAGCAGTGCGAATACGGTCTGGGTGGCGGGCTTCAGCAGGTTGGCTTGTTTGCCGAGGAGCGGTTTAAGCGATTCGGTGAGGTATTCGCCAACGGCCGAAAAACTCAGCACCATGAACGGGAAGGCGAGCACGGCAAACAGCGCTGCGGTATACACGGAACGGACAATAAGGAACGCGGCGATGATGGCGAGGGTGGTGAGCATGATGGGAAGCTGCTTCTTAAGCGTGATCAAGCCTCCTGCACCGAGAATGAGTACGAGAAAGATGAGCGGGTCGTGTGTCGGTGCATGGAAATACTCCTTGAAGAGGGAGCCCCAGTAGAACGGATTAGGCATTTTGATGTTCGCCAGCACCTGCGCATGCAGCTTGATGAAGTAGGGGTTGATTGCGGTGGCAACGAGTAGAGCCACTGCGAGAATGCCCAGTGATCCGGGTTGCGGACCCTGTTGTTTTTTGCGATTGGCGGTCTTCCCGGACTGAATAGCGGCCAGTGCCACAATGATCGGGCCGAACAGGAACGAGTCATGCATGTTTGCCCAGAGAATCTGGAGCACGATGAGTGCCCCGAATAATAGGGCAGGCTTCTTCACCGTGGAGAGCAGGTAGACAAACAGGGCGATGAACAGCATCATCATGGTTCTCGGTCCAACATCCAATCCCTGGAAGATCAGATGTCCCGATATCAGGAGGGCGAACCCCTGACTGAGTTCACCTCCCCATTTTTTGGAAACCTGCAGCAACAGGATGAAGGCCGCCAGTAGGGCGATGACATTGAAAATAATGAGCGCCGGGGCGCCGCCCGCATTCCACAGGCCATAAACAATCTTGTCGTACATATGGGAGGTATTTACAGCGCTGTCGGTTTCGACATACGAAATCGGGGCATTGGTTCTACCTTGCGCGAGGTGGGTCCATATTTCGGGGGTGCTGATGGTTCGAGTGCCAATTAAGGCGATGAAAACGAGGCCAAGAATTACATAAATGATTGCTGCACTAAATGGCTTCTTGCTCATATCTACTCCCTTGTTAGTTCATGAAATATGCTAATGCCATCCGCAATCGCATTGCAAGTGGGGATTGGCTGAAAATCAGAACAGGTCCAACTGCGAAATATTGGCCTTAAGTTTGTGTGGTCGCTTCTTCGCGATCCTGGGTTGACCCGTGTCTCCAAATTCGCCCTCCTCGAGGTTTTTCAGAATATCGTTTGCCCGGTCGATCACCTCATCCGGCAATCCGGCCAGTCGCGCCACCTGGATGCCGTAGCTCTTGTCCGCCGAGCCCGGGACAATCTTGCGAAGGAAAGTGATGGAGTGCCCTTTCTCCTTAACGAGCACGCTGAAGTTCTTCACATTGGGCAGGGTCAGGGCGAGATCGGTCAGTTCATGGTAGTGTGTGGCGAAAAGGGTCTTGGCCTGCATGTTTTCATTTTTACAGAGGAACTCCGCTACCGACCACGCGATGCTGATACCGTCGAACGTGCTGGTGCCGCGCCCGATCTCATCGAGCACGATCAGGCTTTTCGGCGTTGCGTTGTTCAGGATATTGGCCGTTTCCTGCATCTCCACCATGAAGGTCGAACGCCCTCGTGCGAGGTCATCGCTTGCACCAACACGCGTAAAGACGCGGTCGACAATCCCGATCTCCGCTGAGGCGGCCGGCACGAAACAACCCATGTGCGCCATGATCGTGATGAGCGCCACCTGCCGGATATAAGTCGACTTGCCGGCCATGTTGGGGCCGGTGATTATGATCAGCTGGTGCGTTTCGCGGTCGAGCATTGAATCGTTGGGAACAAAGCGTTCCGCATCCGGCATCTGCTCAACGACCGGGTGGCGGCCATCACGGATCTCCAGTTTGCCGGAGTCAGTGATCGTTGGCCGGGCATAGTTATTCGATAGTGCGCGTTCGGCGAACGTGGACAGCACATCCACCTGGCCGATGGCCAGTGCGTTGCGCTGGATCGTCTCCAGATGCTCGACCGCCTGCCGTCGTACCTCCGTGAAGATTTCCTGCTCCAGACCGACCGATCGTTCCTGTGCACCAAGGATCTTATTTTCGTATTCCTTCAGTTCCGGCGTAATAAAACGCTCGGCATTCACCAGGGTCTGTTTGCGGATATAATCCTCCGGCACCAGCTCCAGGTTGCTCTTACTCACTTCAATATAGTAGCCGAACACCTTATTGTGCCGCACCTTGAGCGACCTGATGCCGGTGCGCTCCATCTCCGAGGCCTGAAAATCCGCCAGCCATTTACGGCCTTGCGTTGCGGCTTCACGCAGCTCGTCGAGTTCAGCGTGGTAGCCCGGGCGGATTACGCCGCCATCCTTTAGATTTATCGGCGGCTCGTCCACCATCGCCGAGTCGATCAACGCCACCAGTTCCGGTAACGAAGTGATCTCGCCGCCCAGTCTTTCCAGCATCGTTCCCTTGCCGGAGAGCAGCGATTTGACCAGTGGCATCTGCTGGAGCGAAACCCCCATCGCGCGCACATCGCGCGGGTTGCCGCTCGATGAGCCGATGCGGGAAATGAGCCGTTCGACATCCTTGATGTCGCCGAGCACGTCGCGCAGGGAGCGCAGATAGGTCTGGTTATTCACCAGCAGAGCAACCGCGTCGTGCCTTGCGTTGATCTGCTTCTGATCGTTCAGTGGGCGCAGCAGCCACTCGCGCAGCAGCCGGCCTCCCATGGCCGTGCAGGTTGAGTCCAGTACATTCAGCAGGGTCGCCTTGTAGGCCGCGCGGGTGTTGATCGGGGTCACCAGTTCCAGGTTCATCGCCGTCGTTTCGTCCATCAGCATATAGTCCGACGGATTCTTCACGCGGATGTTCCGGACATGCGAGAGATTGCGACGCAGTTGCGTCTTCACATAATAGAGCATTCCTCCCGCCGCGCCCAGTCCGGCCGACATGGCCGAGCAGCCAAACCCTTCAAGCGAGTGAACATCGAAATGGCGCAATAGAAAATCCTTCGCCGAGCTGGCCTCAAACGTCCAGTCTTCGCATGCCGTCAGCAGGGTGTTTGTGGTCTCCATCGTCAGCTCCGTCAAAGCCGGGTCGTCCATCTGCTCCTCGGCCACGACGCACTCTGCCGGAGCATAGCGCGACAGGTTGGCCTGTACGCTCGCCAGATCGTCCGACTCCTCGATCCAAAACTCGCCCGTCGAAAGATCCAGCATCGCCAGTCCAAAGCACTCCTTCTCGCGGAACAGGCCGGCTAGAAAATTATTCTGGTTACGGTCCAGTGTCACTTCGTCGAGGATCGTGCCGGGGGTGACGATGCGCGTCACATCGCGCTTCACGATGCCCTTTGCCTCGGAAGGATCCTCCACCTGCTCGCAGATTGCCACCTTCACGCCTGCTTTGACCAGCCGTTCGAGATAGCCCGCCGCGGCGTGGTGGGGGATGCCGCACATGGGCGTCGTGTGCCGTTTCGTTAGGGTGATGCCGAGGATGTCGGAAGCCACTTTGG
>JAUVCG010000137.1 GCA_030595785.1 Kiritimatiellales bacterium
TCGACGACCTCACCTAACTCCTGCTTGTTTCTTACGCCTTGCAGACGCGGCCCGTAAGCCACGTTGTCGAATATCGATTTTGGAAAGACATTTGGTTTTTGGAACACCATGCCCACACGGGCTCGCAGAGTGACAACATCGATGTTTTTGCTGTACACATTATGTCCGTCGAAAATCATTTCTCCGGTGGCGCTGGTAGAGGGTATAAGGTCGTTCATACGGTTGATGGAACGCAGCATCGTGCTTTTACCGCAACCGCTGGGACCGATCATGGCTGTTACCTTCTGCCTGGGGATCTGCATGCTGACTTTACGGACGGCTTCGAAGTCGCCGTAGAAAAGGGAGAAGTCCCTGGCTTCGATGTGCGTTTCACGCACCGCATCTGAGTCGCCGTGTTCGGCAAACTCTTCAATTTTTCTCATGGTGATTTCTTCGTTCATATTGTTCCTCATACGGTTTGTAGTTCCGCCTTCAGGCGGCTAAGGCGCAAAGACCGCTTGAAGGCGGACCTACATACATTTTTTATCCTCTCAATTTCTTGGAAATACGTGCACGCATCAGGATGGCGAACAGGTTCAGCAACAGCACGATCGCCACGAGTGTGAATACCATGCCGTATTGCACATGCCGGATTTCGTCGACCGCTTCATGCTCGGTACAAAGATTGTAGATGTTCCAGGGCAGGGCAGGGGTAGGTTGGCTCAAGGTCTCCCAAAGTTTGAGCGGGGCACCGATACTGACCGCGGCCGTAAAGATGATCGGCGCAGTCTCGCCGGCCGCGCGCCCCATACTGATGACGATGCCGGTCAGGATGCCGGGCAGTGCTGATGGCAGAATGACGGTCGATACGGTGTGCCAGCGTCCGGCACCCAAACCCAAGGCCGCCTCCTTGTAGGTTCGTGGTACAGCAAGGATCGCCTCTTCAGAGGAACGGATAATGGTCGGTAGGATCAACAGTGACAGGGTCAGTGAACCGGCCAGCACGCTCTTAGAATCAGAGACTTGGATCGTGTTCAGGAAGAAGGCCAGGCCAAACAGGCCAAACACAATGCTGGGGACACCTGCGAGGGTGCTGATACAGATTCGCAGGAAGCTGATCACACAACCTTCCTTGGCATATTCACAGAGGTAGATGGCGGCGATGACCCCCATCGGCACGGCAAAGATCATGGCCCCCAGTGTGAGATAGAGCGTACCGAGCACCTCTGGCCAAATCCCGCCAAAGATATGCGAGTCCTTTGACTTGTCAGTGATGAACTGCCAGTAAAACGTCGTTTTTGGCCGCATCATCTCGTCGATGTTTTCCTCCAGATAGCGGAAGACCGGTTCGAGCCTTGTGCCTTTAAACACATCAGCCCGCGGTTTTTCAACCAGCACACCCATGGCATCAGTATTTGAATAGTCCCACTCCTCGGAATAGAGCACTTCATGCACCTTAACGAGTGTGCGATCCCAGCGGGTCTGGCCATATTGCTGGCGCAGCAATACCGGCGTGCGCTGGCCGGGCGAGGGACCAAGCAAGACCTGAATGCCTTTCTCGACCTCACGGAATGCGGACTTGTATTTGCTTCGTTCGGAGCGCTCCATCTCCTTCAACTCCACCTCGAACGCTTCCATCATTTCATAGACCGGTGCGCGCACGGTAACGACCTGCTTCATATCGGAGCTAAAGCGGTCGGAGTTGCCGCGATGGAACTGTTCGAGCATAACACGTCGATGCTCGATCGTTCCCTTGAAAACAAAAGCCTTTGCGCCACGGAATACGATAGGGGTCAGAATCAGCAGCAACGCTGCGGCCATGACGGCGATGGCAATCAGGCCCACGCCGGAAAAAGCTTTGTCTAACAGCTTTCGGGTTTCCAGTCGCATTAGAATATTTTTGAATTTTGAATTTTGATTGGTCGGACGGCTGCGCCGACAAGGCTCTAATAGACAGGCAAGGGCGGAGCCCTTTCGAAAATCTGAAATCTAAAATCCATTGTTATTTCCCTAGTTTTCTGCGCGAGCGTTTGACGATGCTCTCGCTGGCGAGGTTCATGATGAATGAGAAGGCGAGCAGGCAGAACGCCATGGCAAAGAGGACGTGGAAGCGGGAAGATCCAGTCACGTGATCGGCTTCACCCATATCACCGGCAATGGTGGCGGTGAGTGTGCGGATGGGCTGCAGCATATTATACCAGGGGTCCGGCATTCGCGCCGCGTTACCCGAAGCCATCCAGACCACCATCGTTTCGCCGATAGCGCGCATGACGCCAAGGATCACGGCGGCAAGAATGCCGCTGAGGGAGGCGGGGATGATCGTTTTAATGATGGTTTCGGCACGGGTGGCACCAAGGGCGTAAGAGCCTTCCCGCAGTTCGCGACCTGCAGCCTGCAGGGCATCTTCCGAAACACTCACGATCGTAGGGAGGGCCATAAGACCGAGGATCACCGAAACATTCAGTGCGTTGGTTCCGCTGCTGATCTCAATATCGCTGAGCTGACCGGCTATTCGATAGATGAACACAAAGGCCAGTGTTCCAAGAAGTGGAAACACAACGGCTCCGGCCGGTTTGGGATTTGCCTTTCCGCGCATCTTGTCAAGAACCAGATCGCCAAGGACCACGACAAGCAGGGCGAAGATAGGGCCGAGAATCATCCACGTTCCGGCAGAGAGGATAGCACCTCCGTGGTTTTGCAGGAGCGGGGCAAATACCACCAACGCAAAGAAACCGTAGGCCACCGAGGGGATAGCCGCCAGGACTTCAATAACTGGTTTTACGATCTGTCTGATTTTGAAGGGAAGGAGATCGCTTAGGCAAACCGATGCGGCAATGCCTAGGGGAACGGCAACCAAAACAGCACCTAGGGTTACAAGACCGGTCCCAATGAAAATCGAAAGCGCACCGAATTCGACGGGTTCGCCTGACGGATACCATCGGGCGCTGGTGAAGAATTCCTTGAAGCCTTCGAGTTTAAAGAACGGGATCGCATCCTTGAGGATAAAATAGAAAATAAACAGCACCGCAAACATGGAGAGCGATGAAACCAGGA
>JAUVCG010000036.1 GCA_030595785.1 Kiritimatiellales bacterium
TTCCGGCGGAGCCGTCGGCAATACGTCAGGACTCAATCCGCTTGAGTTTCTCGAAAATACAGCCGCCGAGGCGAGCATTAGCGCCAAGCAGATCGAAGTCATCCTGAAACAGGTAAAACCGCAAGCCTCGTTTCCCAACAGCCGCTTTGCAAAAGAACTGCAGGTTGTTTCACAGCTCATCACAGGCCATATGCCTTCGCGTATTTTCTACCTCTCGCGCGGCGGGTTCGACACCCACACCAACCAGCTCAGTTCGCACGCCGCATTGATGAAGGAAGTCGGCGATGCCCTCCAGGCCTTCATGGCCGAGATGAAAGCCGCCGGACAGGCCGACCGTGTTTGCGTATTGGTCTATTCTGAATTCGGGCGACGCGTAAAGGAAAACGCCAGCGGCGGAACTGACCACGGAGTTGCGCAGCCCGTCTTTGTGATGGGCGGAACCGTCAATGGCGGCCTCTACGGCAAACGCCCCGGCCTTGCCCCGGCCGACCTTATTAAAGGCGATATTGCCCACACGACCGACTATCGCTCCGTTTACGCCACGCTGCTCGAAAAACACCTCGGCGTTGACTCAAAACCCGTCCTTCCAGGAACCTTCCAACCCCTGGAATTTATTTAGCCCGCTATTGACCGGGAAAGAACGAAGAGAACACAAAAGGATCTTTTTGTCCCTGCGTTCCCTTCGCTCCTTTGAGGCTGCTCATCCCTATGCAACGTAATCATTCATTATTCAGGCCGCCCGCTGAGGCGTACAGCCTGATCATCCGGATCGCCAACGGCTGCCCGTGGAACCAATGCACCTTCTGCGGAATGTACAAAGGAGTCCAGTGCAGCTTCCAAAGTCTGGAGGAAATTGAGCATTCGATTTCAATGGCATGGAAGGAATATCCGCAGGCCCGGCGCGTCTTTCTGGCCGATGGCGATGTGATGGCACTGCCCTTCAACAAGCTCAACATGATGCAGCCGCGGCTGCTCTCCGCCCTGCGTGTTATTCCGATCCCCGGGACAGAGCTCTGCGACGAAGAGCAATCCGGAAGATTCAACCAACTCACCGAATTCCAAGCGGTGGAAGAACTACGGACAATGGTTCAGGGACTGGAACTCGAAAGTACCGTGTTTCGCGCCAACCATTCGTCGAATATCCTGCCGATGGAGGGCCGCTTTCCGAAAGACAAGGGGCGCCTGCTTGCCGAACTCGATGCTCTCCTCGCCTCCGGCTCACTCGACCCCGAATCGCCTGGCCCACCGCCCCTTTCGCTATAGCGGTGCGGGCTATGAAGGAGATAGAATACGGATCACTCGGGTGGAGTCCCGCCCCCTGCATGATCAGTAACGCGTGGTGTCAGGGACTCGGTTTTTTCCAATTCGCTTTCGTTGATCTCATAGATCACCAGCTGATTGGATACCGTAACATCCATCACGGTCTGCGTTTCCATGACAATCGTTTCCAGAAGCTTGTCGGCGGTAAGCTCCCCATGGGCTTCCGTTAGCTGAAGACCCTCGAGATCGGCATTAAATTTAATCCTTATAATCGGGTAGTATACGGAAGGTTTTTCCGGAGAGTGTGTCACGACGGAAAACGCATACTCTAAAAATTCAACCATTCCTTCTTCAGGAACGGGGATATCATCAGCGCCCTCCGCCCCTTCTACGGAACCGGGGACATTATTCGAGACAACCGTTCCCTCCTCGGAGCCGGATGCATCATTGGGAACATCCGGGTTATAGCCTTCCAATGGGCGGTATTTTTCCATCAGGCGCTTGGAATACGAAATCCAGCGCTCGCGGTGGTCGATCTTAAAGGTTTTAATCACCCGCCCCTTTTCGACCTGTACAACATCCTCTTCTTCGTAATATTCGCGGTTGAGCTGGATAAGCGGGCTATCGCCTGATCGGTATGACAGGATTCCGGAAAACCATGTTGCCAGGATCGGTGAGCCATCATAACTCGGGAACAGCGACGCAAGGGGGTATTCCACCTCCTTGTTATCGGTCTCGATTTTCAAAAGATAGAGCCGCCTGTTCTTAACTTCCCAATATCGCGTATAGTCGGGCCAATAGGGATCACAGAATTTCTTAACATACTCATCCAGCCGATCTTCCCTGCAGCCATTGCACAGATATCTGAACAAGGGATCCGCCCGGACGTAATGGCCCTTTCCGTCTATAAGCACATGGTCCTCTGCCTGCTGGGCGAAAATCCAAAGCGGCAACATCAGGCTGCATAGTATGAGTATGGTTGTCTTTTTCATGCTGGAAGTAACCGAAAGCCTCTCTCTGCGGTCGAAAGTGCCCTAGTCGTAGATCACGACATAGTTATTTTCCTTGAGACGGGTAATCCAACGAGCTTTGAGCCGGTCACGCTCCTTTGCGTTCAATTCGGCCTTAATGGATTGCCGTACCTCGTCGAAGCTTTTATAGCCGGCCAGGCGGCGTGCCTCCACCTTCACAAGGTAGAGCTCGGTGTCGGTTGCGATGATTTCACTGATCTCTCCGGCGGGCAGCGTCTTGAGGGTTTCCTGCAGTTCGGGGCGCACATTCTGCGGCTGCATCCACGCGAATGCGCCACCTTCCGCCGCACGACTGCCTTCGGAAACAGCCTTGGCGGTTTCGTTAAAGTCAGCGCCCTCGATCAGCCGCGCGCGAATCGACTTTGCTTCATCGTGCTTCACGACCTGGTCTTCCGAGGTTGCGCCCTTGTTGAGTACAATTACGCTGTACTTAACCTGCTCAGGAATGGCGTAGCTTTCCTTATCGGCTTCGTATGTTTCGCGCACCTGTTCCGGCGTGACCCGCGCCCGGCGGTATACCTCCTCACTCATCATCATGTCGACCGCGATCTTGTCGTGGATGATATCCTTGAATTCCGAGCGCGTCTTTTTCTGCGCAGTCAGCACCTGTTCGAATAGGGCTTCATCGCCCTTGAAACGTTCGCTGATGACACGCTTGATTTCGTCGTTCACGTATTGATCGGGGATCTGGATGCCCTTTGCGCTGAAAGCCTCCATGATAAGCGCGCGCTCCACCAACTCGTCACGGACTTTCACAAAGGCCTTCTTCAGCTCTTCCTGGAGCGCGGCCCCCTGGTAAGTCCGATAAAGCTCCGGCATGATCGGCGCAAGCGCTTCATTGACCTCGCCGTCCGTAATGACCCGCTCATTCACCCGGGCGGCATAGCCATCGATCTCGATCGACCTATATTGCGGCATCACATTCGTTTGCCCGAAAAGGGTCGTGCTGATGAAGAGAAAAATAAACACTGGAAGAAATTTTTTCATGCTCCAAACAGCATAAATAAAGGGCGGGCCGTGCGCAACGCCGAAAAGTGAATCCGTGAATATTCTTTATGCTTTCGGGGCAGGCTGTGGTAAAAACCGCCCTTATGACCGAAACAACAGCAGAACCCCAAGGTCCCGAGAAGGCCGGAATTGTATCGATCGTCGGCCGCACCAACGTCGGCAAGTCGACGCTGGCCAACCATCTGCTGGGCGAAAAGGTGAGTATTGTCAGCGACACGGTACAGACCACCCGCAACCTGATTCGCGCCATTCTCACCGAACCGCGCGGGCAGATCGTCTTTCTCGACACCCCCGGAGTACACAAAGCGAAGGGCGATCTGGGCAAGAACCTCAACAAGGCGGCGCGTTCCGCCATACACGGCGTCGATGCCATCCTGCTGGTGGTCGACGCCTCCGCCAAGCCCGCACTGGAGGACGACGGCTGGTTCCGGCGCATCGCCCGCGAGGAGGTTCCCTGCATCATCGCACTTAACAAGTCCGACCTGCATTCCGACCGATCCGCCGACTACAAAGCCCTGTGGCAGGAGATCTGTGAGGAAAAGGAAAGCGGCGCAGTGCCCGTTTGGGCCTCGGTCTCCGCCCTGCACGGCAACGGCATGACCGCTCTGCTCGATACGCTCTTCAAGAATACACCCGAGGGACCGCCGCTCTTTCCCGATGACATCCTCACCGACTATCCCCGCAAGCTCAACATGGCCGACGTCATCCGCGAAAAGCTCGTTTACCGCCTGCATAGCGAGCTCCCCCACGCCATCGCCGTCTGGATCGAAAACATTGATGAGCAAGAGAAAAAGTGGACGGTCGATGCCATCATCTATGTCGAGCGCCATTCGCAGAAAGGAATCGTTATTGGCGAAAAAGGACGCCTGCTCAAATGGGTGCGCGAGCAGGCCGAAAAGGAGCTTTACGAAATGTACGGCGTGCGCTTCAAACTCACGCTATGGGTCAAGGTCGAAAAAAACTGGCGCAAAAACGTCTGGATGCTCAAGAAATTCGGCTACGCCTAGCCCGCATTTCTCACCGAACCGGTTCGAAATGCAGGCTATTCATCCGGCCCGACGCGACCGCGCAGTTTTTTTTTCTCCCCCTGCTTGCTTTTTTCATTGAGCATTTTGGCTTTGGCACGGCGGGAACGGCGGCGCTTTTGGCGGCGTATCTTTTCCTCGGCCCGCCGCTTGGCGCTCTCTTCGCCAAGAACCTTCTCTTCAATCCGTTCGCATAGATCATGGCGCGCCCAGTAGCGGTTATCGGCCTGCGAGCGGGTTTTCTGGCACCGGATCTCGATGCTTTCGGGATGGTGGACAAGCTGGACGCACGACGAGGTCTTGTTGATCTTCTGTCCGCCACTGCCGGAACCGCGGATGAAATGCTCATCGAGATCCTGCTCCAAAATCCCGAGCGCCTTCATTCGTGCCCTCAGCTTTTCCCACTTCTCTTCCGTTATCATGGATCCATCGTAGCCGTTGATCTTTCGTTTCGCAATTGATTTCAGCGCGCTCGTGGTTATCATGGGCCGATGTTAGAACGACTTTCCATCCCACCGAGCGACCGCCGGGTGCTGACCGGCCAAATAGCATCCCGCGCGTGGAGCACGCCACAGATCGGCATCGTGCTCGGTGCTCTGCTCCTGCTCTATTTCCTGGCCTCGTTTGTCGGGATCTTCTTCTGCGAAGAACAAATTCCCATGGTCCGGCTGGCGACAACTCTTCTGATATACACCGTCATCGTGGTGCTTATTGCCCTCCTCAATCACCGCCGCGGCGGCTCGTGGGCCGACACCTGCGGAATGGGCTTCCGGCAACTGAAAAGACTGGCCCTTTCGCCCGTTTTTTATCTGGCGACCCTTCCCCTTCTGATCGTGACGGCAAATGCATGGCACCTGCTTCTGCGGTATGTAACCGGGCGGGAAATTGAGCTGCAGGATGTGGCGCAAGCCGTCACGCAGGAACCCTCGTGGCTGCGGACCCTCTATATCCTGACGGCAGTTTTTGCGGCCCCGCTCTTCGAGGAGGTCCTGTTCCGCGGCATGATATTTCCATACCTCGTCAAACACGCCGGTCTCGCCAAAGGGACCCTGCTGATATCGCTTTCCTTCGCGGTGATGCACTTTCACCCGCCTTCATTCGTGCCGCTCGTCCTGCTCTCAGCCGCACTCTGCCTCGCCTACTGGCGCACCGGCTCGCTCTGGGTCAGTATCGGCATGCATGCCATTCACAACGCCGTCACCATCCTCGCGCTCCACAACGGCGGTTAAACTTCAACAATACCTTAATCCACTCTTCCATTCCCGCACGCTTCGCCATAGTATTCCGCCCATGGAACAGATCTCATTATACATTACCCTGCTGCTGGCGGGTTTCATCCTGATCGGCACAGAGATTTTCATTCCCGGCGGCATTCTCGGCATCCTTGGCTCCGTTGCGTGGATCTCGGCGGCCGTTGTGGGCCTGCGCAGCTTTCCGGAACCGTGGAACATGTTAAGCGCCTTTGCGCTGCTCTTCGTCGGCATTCTGACCTTCATCGTCTGGATCCGGTATTTCCCGAAGAGCCGCGTCAGCAAGAGCCTTTCACTGGCCGCCAGCACCGGGGACTTCAAAGCCCACACCACCGACGACGACCTTCCGGTCGGAACGGTTGGCGAAGCGGTCAGCACCCTGCGTCCATCAGGCATCGCCAAGTTTGAAGGCAAGCGCGTGGATGTGGTGGCCGATGGCGAATGGATCGAAGCCGGACAGGCCGTAAAGATTTCGTCCACTTCCGACGGCCATGTCTCCGTCGTAAAAGCGTAGCCCCTATGCAAATCAAACTTCCACTCTTCGGACTTTTCACCGCGCTCGCACTTCAGGTGCATGCGACTGACTTTCTGGCCACCAACGTTTATCGGGTTGCGGCCGGGCAAACCATTACGGATGAGCAATGGGTGGCTGCCGGCATTGCCGAAACCGACGGAATTTTCAAAAACGACCTATTCATCAGCAGCGGCGGCCAGCTGGCGCTGAATGGAACCTACGAAGGAAATATCTGGGGAGCGGCAGGCGGCGACGCGACCCTCGGCGGACGGTGCGAACGCAACGTGCGGCTGGCCGGGAAATCGGTACGGATCGACGGCTCCATCGACGGCAACGTTATAGCCATAGCCGAAACCATCATCGCCACCACCAACGCCGTCATCGGCGGAAATGCAAGGCTGATCGGTACCAGTATTATTCTGGAAGGTTCCATCAAGGGCAATGCCTCGATCACCGCCGCCCGTGTCGTAACGCTGGGCGGAACCATTGGCGGCGACGCCAGGGTGAATGCCCCGGACATTCTCTTTTCGCGCGAAACGCACATCGGCGGTGACTTTTCCTATTCTGCCGACAAGGAACTCATGCCCGCCGAGGGCGTACTGGGCGGCGAGTTGGAGCGCATCGTTCCGCAAAGTCAGCCTCTCTTTTCCACAGCCCGTCTCGCTTCGCGCGCTATGTGGTTTCTTGCCGCGTTCCTGGCGGGTGTCCCGTTCATTGCCTTTTTCCCGATGACCACCGCAATGGCCTCACAGCTGGCGCGAAAGGCCCCATGGAAATGTCTGCTGGTTGGTTTTCTGGCCTCGGGCGCACTTCCCGTCATTGGACTCGTGTGCGCGTCGTCGATCATCGGCATTCCACTGGGCGCGCTGGCCCTAGCTTCATGGGGCATCATGCTCTATCTCAGCCGTATCATCGTGGGGTTGGTGCTCGGCACCTCGATCCTGCGTTCGACCGGCGCTTCGATCAGCCGCGTCCTGCTGGCGATGGCGCTAGGGCTGGCCATCATCTATCTCACCACCATGGTTCCATCCATCGGTGTACCCGTACAGATCGCCGTAGCCTGGATGGGCATGGGCGCGCTGATCCTGGCCATGATCCAAAAGCGACGGCTGATCATCCGGGTCCCGGACGAACTTAAACAACTCGAAGAATTGAAACAGGAAAACAAACAGAAGGAGGAAACATCATGATGTATATCATTATCGTACCCATTGCCATTATCCTACTCATCGCTCTGGGCTTAGCCATCTCCGTAATCGATCTATGGGTTCGCGCCCTGTTTGCCGAAGCTCCGGTACGCATTCGCGACCTGATCGGCATGAAGCTGCGCCGCGTACCGCCGCATCAGGTAGTGCTCACCTATATCTCGGCCATCAAGGCGGGTTTGGATTTCACCACCGGTATGCTCGAGGCCCACTACCTCGCGGGAGGAAGCATGCAGAACGTGGTGCGCGCCATGATCGCCGCCGACAAGGCCAATATCGAACTCAAGTTCCAGCAGGCCGCCGCCATCGATCTTGCCGGGCGCAATATCATCGACGCCGTTCAGACCAGTGTCAACCCGAAGGTCATCGATTGCCCCGATCCGGACAAGACCGCCGGAGGCATGCTTGACGCCGTCGCCAAGGATGGTATCCGACTGCTCGTGAAAGCCCGCGTCACCGTGCGTACCAATCTCGAACGCCTCGTCGGCGGCGCAACCGAACAGACGATCATCGCCCGTGTCGGTCAGGGCATCATCAGCGCCATTGGTTCGATGGTTTCCTACAAGGAAGTGCTGGAAAACCCCGATGCCATCAGCCGCAAGGTGCTTGAAAGCGGACTCGATGCGCAGACCGCCTTTGAGATCGTGTCGATCGATATCGCCGATGTCTCCGTCGCCGGCATCGGACAGATCGCCAACGTCGGGGCCAAGCTTGAAACCGACCGTGCCGACGCCGACAAGATCATGCGTCAAGCCGAGGCTGAAGGCCGCCGTGCCATGGCCATCGCCCAGGAACAGGAAATGCGCGCCCGCGTCCAGGAGATGCAGGCGAAGGTGATCGAAGCCCAGGCCGAGGTACCATTGGCCATGGCTGAAGCCTTCCGTAAAGGAAACCTCGGCATCATGGACTTCTACCGCATGCAGAACATTATGGCCGACACCTCCATGCGCGAATCCCTCGCCGGCGGCGATGAGGAAGAGACGAGTAAATAAATCCGAAACTCTAAATCCGAAACTCTAAACAAACCCAAAGATCAAATGAGTGAGAATCCAAGACATGCAGCCATGAACAAAGTGCTGATGCTTTTGGATATTTCCCAATTGGAATTTGGGATTTGTTTAGGATTTCGATAGTAGGATTTCTAACTTCCCCGGAGGGGCATATGGATGATCTGGTTCCTTTTTTAATCTTCATCGTGGTTGTCATAATCAACCTCGTGAAGTTTGTGGCTGAAAAGCGCGGCAAGAAAAAGCCGGCGCCAACCCCGGCCGGCTCAGCGCCGCCCAAACGCAAGCCAACAACCCTTGAGACGTTTTTCGAGGAGCTGGCTGGCAAGCTCGAACCCCGGCCGACCGAACCGGCTGACGGGCCGGAGGGCCGCGAGCGCCCCGATTACATGAAGGAGATGGAGGAGTTCGAACCCGTCCAGGCCGAGGCGTCCAAAGATGAACGAGTGGCGGAAATTATCCCGATACCTCCACCGGTTTTCGCCAAGCCGAAAATCAAAATTCCAGTAATCCAGGTGTCGGTTCAGACAACATCGCTCAAAACCGCGATGAAATCCATGCCCTCAGGTGTTGCGAGTTTGAAAAGCATGACCATTGCATCAGCACCGATCCTCCGCAGCAGCACCGCCGGGCGGATCAATTTCCCGCTCAAGGAAAAATCCGCACTTCGAAAGGCGATCATTGCCAACCTGATCTTCAGCCCGCCCCGCGCGTACGATGCTTCGTTCGACACCACCATCGCGAAGTAGGATCGATTCACACCTCCAGTATCATTCTGTCCATTAAACGAGTGACAATTCGAGTTTATGCTTGCGCGTTTTCCAGTCGGGCATAGTTTTTTCAAGGAGTTTGTAGAACGCCGGGCTGTGGTCGTGGTGCTTTAAATGGCAAAGCTCATGGGTGATGACATAGTCAATGCATTCCTTGGGTGCGCGGATCAGATCGATGTTTAGCGTCAAACGCCCGTGTTGAGATAAACTGCCCCATCGGGTTTTCATCTTGCGGATTTTCAGCTGAGGTTTTGGCAGTCCCATTTTCTTGAACCTTGGCCAGCAACGCTCGAAAGATTCCTGGAAGTGGATCGCTGCTTTCTCTGCATGCCACTCATCCAGCAACACCTTCACGGCTTGTGAATTGGCCCGGCCATTGATTGAAACAAGGAAGTAGCCTCGAACCAGTTTTACGGTGCACTCCTCGGCTTTGAGGATTTTCAGACGGTATTGCCGACCCAGATAGAGATGAGTTTCTCCTCCAATATATTTTCTTGGCGGTGTGCGTGGCTCAAACTGATGGAAATAACCCAATTGCTTTTTGATCCATCGGCTGCGACGAAGGACGCGTTTCTCAATCTCTTCCGTACTGGTGCCATTGGGAGCCTTCACGAGAACCTTGCCGTCTGGATAAACCTCGATCTGAAGAGATTTTCGCTTGGCATATACCACGCCAAAGCGGATCGGCCTGCTGCCGTAGTCTATGCTGTGCGGAATGGCGTTCATTTTCCGGTGCGATGCCGGGCAACGCGCATGGTGTGTTCAATAAGCTCATCCATCTGATCCAGGGTCAGATCGATGTCCTTGGTGTCGCGCACTTCATCAAAGAGATAGTCGTCGATCTCATTGATGGCCAGCTTCTGGGCATCGTCGTTGTCCCAGAAATGCACCATGACAACGTGCGGCTCCAAAATGCGCTGTATGGCCAGTGCCGTTTCCGAGGCGGCCTCGTTGTGACCTTCTCCGAACAGCGGCTTGATCACTCCAAAATAAGCCATTGCATCCTCGTTCCCGGCTAGTTCGCCCGGAACATCGTCATGCTTGCGGGTCACCACCTTCTCCCGGATACCCGAAACCTTGTGCAGATATTCCTGCCCGGAAATCAGCTTTGCGCGAAACTCGTCAATTGCATCCTGAATCAACTTGGAAAACTTGGAATAGAACGCTGGATCCTCCTCCATCTTTTCCGTGATTACTTTTTTGGTGGCATGGGCAATGGCATCGGCTTTGGCCCCGTCTGATTTTTTGACCTTATAAACGCCCTGTTCCTCTTTCACTGCACCAAAGCTAGACTCATCAAAGATGTTGACTGGTTCGTTCAATTGGATGGCTTCATTGGCCTGAATGTGAGTATCCAGCAACTTCTTGATCTTGGGTTCATAGTCGCGGTAGTCGATGGATTCCGCATAGCGCATTTTCACCGAAACCCTCAGCTTGTGGAAGCGGGTCAAGTCGGCCTTGTACTGTTCCAATTTATGATCCTCGATTTCTGCCACAAACTTTTCACTGGAGAGGGCAATCGCCAGCGTCTTGCTGTATTCCGACAGGCGGGCATAGAACTCCTCCCGCAGCTCGTCATCGGCCAGCAATTGTTCATAGGCCTCCTCATCATAGCTGTTCTTTACCTCCTTGAACAGATCCCACAAATCCGAGTAGCGTTGCGGAAGCCGGTCGATTTCCACTTGAATGGAAGTCATGGTGCCCGCCAGATCCTGCTCATCGAATCCCTCAAAGGCATCGTACATCGTCAGTGCGGTGTCCAGCTCGCCCAACAGTCCGACATAATCCACCACATAGCCAAATTCCTTGTCATCGTGAATCCGGTTCACGCGGGCTATGGCCTGAAGCAGGGTGTGTTCCCTCAGCTCCTTGCAGAGATAAATTACCGTATTGCGCGGTGCATCGAAGCCCGTCAGCAGCTTGCTCACCACAATCAGGATTTCCGGCTCATCGCCAAACTTGAATTGATTGACGATCTGCTTGTTGTATTCCTCCTCGTTGCCATAGCGCGACATCATCTTGTTCCAGAAACGGATCACCTCATCAGTAGGCTCGTCATCCGTCTCTTCATAGCCCTCGCGCATGTCGGGACCGCTAATGATCACCTCGCAGGAAACCGTATCCAGTTCATCCAGAAACGCCTTGTATTTCAGCGCCACCGCCTTGCTTGGAGCCACCAGCTGCGCCTTAAAGCCCGTTCCTTGCCAGGCCTTCTGGAAATGCTCGCTAATGTCATAGGCGCGCATGTAGACCACCTGTTCGGTCTTGTTCAGCATCTCCGCACGGGCATACTTCCGTTTCAGGTCTGCCTTCTGCTTTTGGGTCAGCCCCTTGGTGTGGCGATCAAACCAAAGGTCGATCGCCGCCTTGTTCTGCTCCATCTCCACCAGACGGCCTTCATAGAGCAGCGGCACCACCGCCTTATCCTCCACCGCCTGGCCAATGGGATAATGTGGCTCGATCAATCCACCGAATTTAACAAAGTTGTTTTTCTCCTCCTTCATCAACGGCGTGCCCGTAAAGCCAATGTAGCAGGCCTTCGGGAACATTTGCCGCATGCGTGCCGAGAACGATCCAAATTGTGTTCGGTGGCTTTCATCGACCAGCACGAAGATGTCCGGCGAATCATCCTGATGCTTCCGCACCTTCATCGCCTTGTCGAACTTATGCACCAACGTCGTGACAATCCCCGCCTTGTGGGTTGCCACCAGATCCAGCAGATGACGTCCCGACGTCGCCCGCTCGGGATTCAGTCCACAGGCCGCAAAGGTATTGCCCAGCTGCCGATCCAGATCGTCGCGATCCGTCACCAGCACAATCCGAGGATTCGGAATGTCGGGATCCAGCGCTAGGTTGCGCGCCAGCATCACCATCGTCAGCGACTTGCCCGAACCCTGCGTGTGCCAAATAATTCCGCCCCGTCGACGCCCCTCCGCATCCACCTGCTTGATCCGCTGTAAGGTCGACTGAATCACAAAATATTGCTGGTAGCGGGCAATCTTCTTAATCCCGCCGTCAAACACCGTGAATTTAAACGCCAGCTCCAACAACCGCTCCGGGCGACACAGCGAAAACAACGCCCGATCCTGCTCCGTCACCAACCGCTCGCCCTCATCCTCCAGTCGATCAAAAAACGCCCGCGCCACCGCAAACTCACCTGAAAAAAGGCTAACCTTATCTTCTTCGTTCAGTGGGCAATTTACAACCCCCTCAAGTGACAAGTTCCGTGTATTCTGTGTTTTCCGTGGTCCAATCTCTTCCTTCCAAACACCCCAGAACTTCTTCCCCGTTCCCGCCGTGGCATACTGCGCTTCGTTCTTGCTGATCCCCATCACCAGTTGGGCATAGATAAACAGCTTCGGGATATAGTCATCGCTCTGGTTTCGGATCGACTGCGAAACCGCCTGATCCACTTCAATATCTGGAGCCTTGCACTCAATCACCGCCAGCGGAATGCCGTTCACGAAAAGCACAATGTCCGGACGGGCCGTCTCCGAACTGCGGGAACGCTCCACGCTATATTCCGCCGTCACATGGAACACATTGTTTGCCGGTTCCTTCCAGTCAATGTAGTGCAGGTTAAAGCTCTTTGAATCGCCCTCGATGGATTGCTCCAACGCCGTGCCCAGCGTGATCAGGTCATAGACCGCTTCATTCGTTTTTTGCAGGCCGTCGAACTTAATGTTCTTCAGCTTCTGGATCGCCGACTGGATGTTTTCCTCGCTGAAGAGATATTCGCCGCCCTTGGTATTGATCCGGTTAATCCGTTTCAGTTGCTCGCGCAGAATATTTTCCAGCAGCACATTGCCGTGCTTTCCCAGCCGCTCCTTCAGTGTCTCCGCAGGTGGGAGATAGGTGCAGCCCAGATTCATCAGCACCTGAAGCGCTGGAATCTGCGACAAATATTTTTCGTTAAAGCGGAATGGACTCATAGGGTTTTCTCCTCAACTTTCAGTTCTCGAACCAGTCGGTCAATCATGCCGCCGGGGGTGATGTGTGGCAGCCAGAGTTTATCGGCGTGTTCGAGGACGAATCGGTTGCGCTGTTCGGCGGCGGCGAGATTGCCATCACGATTGCGCATTTCCAAAATCAGCATGCGGTTGTTTTCGAGGGCATCCAGCAGGGGCGACATCATTGTCGCCCTTTCCAGCCCCCACGCAGGGCAATAGACGAGCGGCTTCTTCAGTTCCAGCAATTTGGCGAAGATTTCCTTTTCCATCGGGGAATGGAATCCACCTGCGTACACCTCTGCATTCGGGATGCTCTTGGGTTTGGGTGCATTCCGGCTGCACAAAATGCCGAGTTTTTCTGCATTCCATAGCGCAGGGTTGCCCATGCCGCGCAGGCCGCCGCCCAGATCCATCACGCACTTCCACGGGTTCATCCGGATATAATTGGCGATTTTCTTTTCCGCCTCCGGTGTGCGCACAATCATCTCATAATAATTGCGGTGCCAGATGCGGGCAGTAGGGGCAAGGCCTGCCTTGCCGCCAGCCTTGCCGCCAGCCTTGCCGCCAAAAGGGGCGACACAGGTGTCGCCCGTACCGATGCGCCGCCGCAATTCGCGGCTCACGGCTGCTTTAAAGCCGCCGATGATGTCGCCCAATGGCAGATGGCCGCCGTCAAGGTGGATCAATGCATGGAAATGGTCGGGCATGATGGCGGTTTCGCCCCATTGCATGAATGGGAATTTCTCCGCCGTGATGCGCATGCGTTCTTCCAGCAGCTCCCGTATGGGCGACACCCGTGTCGCCCTCTCCACCACCCGTGTCGCCCTCTCCTTGGACACCCGTGTCGCCCCCTGAGTTGCCCCAGCCTCCCCGAAAGGCTTCCCCTTTGCCGCCGCGATAAATTCCCGATGCGCGCATAGCGTCACGAAATACAGTCCGCCCCCCGCATAATCATGCCCCTTCAAACGGATCGACCGCCGATGGTGCTTCTCTGGATCATATTTTGTCATCAAAGCAATTCGTAAAATGACTCCTGCTCAATATGCGGAACATATTTTTTCAAAAGATCCGGCAACGGGGCATCATCAAGAAGCATCCAGTCGATATCGCCTCCCACCCAGCACATTCGGTAGGCCGAAAAGGTTCTGCCCTTCTTCTCAAACAACTCCAGTTTCAGAACCGGTTCAAAGCGAAGATTGTTTTCCATAATGGCTTCATGTATTTCGGTGTTTCCCGGTGAGAGCTGAAGGATCATCTTGGCCAACTCATTGATTTCCGAGGTGTCGGCTGAATGGATGATTATTGTTTTCTTTTTAATCTCCACCTCCACCCGTATCCCCTTTTTTACGAGCTTTAAGCACTGCTCTTTCGCCAAGGAAATTTCCTCCGGCAAAATAGCACTCACCAATTTTTTCCGGCACGACACCTGGCCATTCGGGTTTTCCACAATTTCATGCGTGCCGGGAATTTTGGATAAATCGGCGGCCGATTCCTTTTGGGCGCAGACAATCTGTGTTCCGCGTTTACCGCTCTTTTCGCTAAAGTAATAGGGGGTTCCTTTGCGATTCGTGTAGGTCAGTTTTTTAGCCATTCACAGTCTCCGTTTTTTCGTTCACTTCACCCTTCTCCACCTTCACCCGCCACTCGCCCGTCAGCAGCTTTTGCATCAGGCCGCGTTTTTGATCCTTGTATTTGTCTGCCAGCTTCTTGAGCAGATCGATTTCCCGTTGCGCCGTATTCAGGATTTCAGCGATGCGTTTCTGTTCAGATAGTAGAGGGTATGCGACAGGAAATTTATGCACATCCTTCTTTTGGATATTGGGCAAGCCCGAGCCAACGCGTAATCGCATTAACCTTGGCTCATGGTGCTTTAGATAAAAATAGAGGTATTGCTTATCCATTTCCGCGCTGAGATTCACCAGCGCATAGCAATGCCCGCCACACCAGAATTTTTGGGCAACATAGTTGACGAAGCCGCAGGAATTTCCCCCTTCGCTGATGGTGACCGTATTCGCTTCGGTGTTCCATTCGTCAGTGTAGCCGGAGGGGCCGATGCCGCCATTCATCGCGGGATAGTCGCCGATATCATCCAAGCTATCTCGGTTGCGTTGAGATCCCTTCTTAATATCTGCCGCATCCCCCAGCTTCACTTTTTTCCATTCACTCTTTTCACTTCCTTGGTTGATCAATTTATTGAGCAACCAGGCAAACTTCTTTTCCTTGGCTTTGGTAAGGCGTTCGGTTTTTTCAATCGCCCGATCCCACGTCAACAGCACCCCCGCAATCGCCTTCTGTTCCGGGAGGAGGGGGAGGAGAACAGGAAATCTTTTAAGCAAATCTGTACTCAAGCGTCCTGTTCCGTGCCCCGCACAATCAACGAGGCGAAGGAGTGCCGATTCTTTTGCCAGCAAATAATAGAGCAGGAATTTAGGAAACACCTCGTCAATAGAGATCAACGCCTTTAAGTCCTGATTGAAAGCCATGTCTTTTCCCGCCAAACAAACGGGAACCCTTTTGTGGAGAGTCATTCCTCGAACAAGAATTAGCAATGCCCCCTTTGGTGCAACATGGGCAACCTCAAAGCCAAAATCGGTTAAGGTGTCCACCGAGCCGAAAATGACAGGATGTTTCAGATCTTTAGCGGAAACCCACGGATACTCGCCACCCCAAAAAGCGGGGTTTGTTTTTCGAGGAGTTCCTCCAGACTTGAAGGAAGCAATTCCTCCAAGAGTGAATTTTTTGTATTCCGGCCTGTTTCTGTTTTTCTGCATGAGGACTTCCTGATGTTTAAACGTTTGGAATCAGCTTCTTAATCTCAGTTTTAACTTCATCCGATGGATCTGACTTATATAGATCTCTCATTGATTTTTTTAGTGCTCTTTCAAGTGAGGGAAGGCGGCTTGATATGCCCAGCGCAGCGATAATTGCGTCCTCGTCTTCAGATGCAATCATGGATTCTATGATAGATGAAAATAGAACCCTCTTTTCTGAAGAAGCGGA
>JAUVCG010000127.1 GCA_030595785.1 Kiritimatiellales bacterium
AGGTCGGGTACGAAGCCATCGCCAGAATTTCGCCCGTGCGCACATGCATAACGATCGCCCATGCAGCCTTGGCACTAAACTCATCACACATTTTCTCGATGGTTTTCTCAGTGACATACTGCAGCTGCTGATCGAGCGTGAGCATCACGTTCGCGCCATCTTCGGGCTCGATGTCGACGGTGCGGGTGCTGTAAATCTCGCGGCGGCGGCCATCCTTCTTGCTAACGCGCAGGCCCTCTTTGCCGCGCAGGTATTCATTCATGCGCTGCTCGACTCCTGCGGCACCAATCCCTTCACGATTAGCGAAACCCACCACGTGCGCCATCAGCGCTCCCTTGGGGTAGTTGCGAATTGGCGCTTCTTCGAGGCCAACCCCTTTCAGGTAGATATTCGTTTCAGCTCCGGCAACCCATTCGGCAGGTGTATATGTCACGCCATTGAATCGGCGCTTGAACCGCTTGAGCTTATGGCCGGGAACATATTTCTTGATGGCCTCATACTGCCTAGTGGTATCAGAGAGCTTTACCCGAATTTCATCCGGAGGCAGGTGAAACTCCATCGCAAGGTATTTGCATACCGCATCCGGATCGCCGTATTTTTTGATATATTTGGGATCAACGAAGACATGGTACGCAGCGATGTCCATAGCCAGGATCTCGCCGTTACGATCAACAATTCGGCCGCGGTTCCCCTTCGGCTTCCATGTGAACATACGCCCTTCTTCGATCGGTTCCTGAATCCATTCCGCCGGCTGCAGGTGCAGGAAGGCCAACCGGATGCCGATACCCAGAAAAACAGTCAGGATTGCAGCTGCAAGCAGCGCAATCCTTCCTTTATGCCGTACCTCTGCCATGTTGTTCCGCTAGTCTCCCATGCAAGGAAGTCTCATTAATTGTTAAGGGCCAGTGCGCTGTTCTTCGTGAGCTGGTAGCCAACGCGGACAATCTGCCCCTCACTCGGCATGACCATCTTGAGGTCGTGCTTCCTGATAGCACGCTCGAGATTGGCCGGTGAGGTGATGCCGGACCAGTGATCCTGCTCGTTCACCAATCGTTTCTGCGCGGCCGTCAGATCGTCCTCCATGCTCTTAATCTCCTCACCCAAAGCGTCGCAACGGGAGCAGAGCCACATGTAGCTCAAGCCAAGCACGGCAACCAGCACCAGAACATTCGCCAGCAGGACCGGAAACGGCACCTGCACCTGGTTCTTTTTCATCTTTTTCTTTTTGCGTTTCGTTGCCATATCTATGCCCCTATTTCTACCACGCGCAGCTTTGCCGAACGCGAACGCGGATTTATGGTTTGTTCCTCTTTGCTCGCCTTCAACGGTTTTTTCCAAATCCATTTTACCGGCGGCTCTTCATAGTGCCGCCGCACCCCGCCCTGCTGCAGCGATTCCTCACGCGGCACATGGCGATTGAAAAACTGTTTCACCAGCCGATCTTCCAAACTGTGGAACGTCAAGACCACGATCCGACCGCCTTCCACAACACGACCCACCATCTGCTCCAGCACCTGCTCGATGCTCGCCAATTCATCGTTTACCGCCATGCGAAGCGCCTGGAAGGTTTTCGTGGCCGGATGAATCCTTTTTCCCTTCCTTCCGCCCTTGGCATGCTCGACGATACCCGCCAGCTGCGCAGTGGTTTCGATCCGTATCTTCGCGCGCGCTTCAACAATCGCCCGGGCAATGCGGCGCGATGCGCGCTCCTCGCCGTAGCGATAGATTATATCGGCCAACTCCTGCTCGCCGGCCGTGTTTACTAAATCGGCGGCGGTCTGTCCCCGGGTCTGGTCCATGCGCATATCGATCGGGGCGTCCTGCTGAAAACTGAAACCGCGCTCGGCAACATCGAGCTGGAACGAGCTCACACCCAGGTCCAGCAGAAGGCCATTCACCTTATCAACGCCCAGCCGATCAAGCTGCGCCGCCATGTTTGCATAGTTGTCGTGAACCAGTTCCACCCGTTTTCCCTCTTCTGCCTTAAGCCTCTCCTTCACACGCTCGATTGCATCCACATCGCGATCGAAGCCGATCAACATCCCGCCGCCTTTGAGCTGTTCTAAAACCGCCGCCGCATGCCCACCGTTGCCAAGGGTTCCATCCACATAGATCCCCTTCGGATCAATGGCCAGCCCCTCCAGACATTCGTCAAGCATGACCGGTATATGTTTCATTGCTCCCCCGGATCGCTTCATTTTCGATTTTCGGTTTTTGATTTTTGATTTGCCGGTCTTCCGCCTTCACTAGAGCTGCGACAGCCTCTATCAACGGGTATGGGCGGAGCCCATCCACAATTCAAAAATCGAAATTCAAAATTCAAAATTCCTACACTCCTTTTTCAATGACGGGGAACTTTTCAGGCTTGTCCTGCTCGCGGCCAAAACCCCAGTGGACGCGATCGCCGTGAAGACACGAAAACAGGTGACCTGAGTTCGCCAGCGATAAATTAAAAATGCGATCGCGATCAGAGGAATGATCGATCGATTTTGAATAACTCAGAAACTTCGCTACATCCAGCATGCTCATCTTGTCGCTCCCCCTTGGTCGCTCCCCCTTGGTCGCTCTATTTTTGATTTTAGATTTCCGAATGCCGATTTGCGGGTCTGCGACCGCCTCTTTCTAGAAGGCCAACGCCGCCTGAGTTCCGAAAATCAAAAATCAGCAATCAAAATTCCCTTCCCCTAGTATCCACCGTAAAAAACATCTTCTGCCGAGGACGAATCCTGCGGCAGGGCCAAATCAAAGTTTTCAACGCTCCACAGTTCGATGCGCGTAAGCGTTCCCACCAAAACCACCTGCTCCTTCACCTCGACATGAGCCAACAGGTTTTCACCGATGCGAACCCGCCCCTGAGCATCCCACACCAGCATGTCTGCCCCTGCCGCAAAGGAACGGATGGCCTGTTGCTCAATCCTGTCGAGCGGCCCGCCCGAACGAAGCTGGCTCAACCGGCGCATCATTTCTTCCGCCGTATAGAGGTATAGACACTTGTCGTCCGGATGAGGAAATGCGAACAGGCGATTCGACTCGCCGGTCAGGTTACGCCAGCTCGACGGAAAGATAATCCGGCGCTTCGCATCCAGGGAATGCGTGAAAGAACCAACAAAAATGGCCGGTATATTATCTGCCTTTATCATGCTATCTTCTCCACATTGCCCCTTTAGATGGGTTTTTATGCCATTACTCACCACCACCGTCAAATGCTTTTCTATTTATTTTTCACTGTTTTTTTAGGGGATGCCGGAGTTTTCAATCAATATCTGTCACAGGATGGGTGGATGAGACATCCCTCCACCATCCTCCCCCTAACCCAAATGACAGTGCTGCGGAACGAATAAAGGGTCTTTGTGTTCTGTGAAATTGGTCGCTACCCACTCCCCATCATCTTTTACGGTTAGAATTTGCTTTCGGAGGACGGCTCCATATAGTTGCCGAGCATGATGCACTACATCCACAACATGAATCCGATCGTGATCGAACTATGGGGACCGCTAGCGGTTCGCTGGTATGGCATCTCCTACCTGCTCAGCTTCATTGCCGCGATCCTGCTGCTGCGGTACTGGTCAAAGAAGGGTGAATTCGAGGTGCCCGTGCATGAGGTGAGCAACTTTGTGGTCATGCTGGCGCTCTTCGGCGTATTCATCGGCGGGCGGCTGGGTTATATCCTGCTCTACGGGCTCGGCTCTTTCCTGCAAGACCCGCTACTCTACGGCTTTAAGGTATGGGAAGGCGGCATGTCCAGCCACGGCGGGCTGGTCGGTGTGATCCTCTTCATGCTGTGGTATGCGAAAAAACACAAGCATTCAACCTGGAACCTGGCTGATAACATGGCCTGCACAGCCTCGCTCGGTTTTGCTTTCGGGCGGCTCGCAAACTTTGTCAACGGCGAACTGTGGGGTCGTGTGTCCAATGTAAAATGGGCGGTCATCTTTCCGCTGGAACGGGGCTTGAACTATGGCGACTACGATCTTCCCACGATCGAAAATATGGTCGCGGCCGGCGAGCTGCTTCCGCGCCACCCTTCGCAACTCTACCAGGCCTTTGCGGAAGGCTTCCTCGTTTTCGGAATCATGCTGTTGCTGCGGCACACGAAATGGGGCAAACAACCGGGCGCGCTGAGCGCCAGTTATCTCGCCCTCTACGCACTCGCCCGCATCGGCATGGAATTTTTCCGCGAGCCCGACGACATCGTCTATTTCGGCTGGCTCACCAAAGGGCAGCTTTATTCCAGTCTGATGATTGCCGGCGCACTGATCGTCGCATGGAAAAAAGGACTGATTAGCCGCGAAGGAACGCATAGAGCGCAAAAAAGCTAACCAACAGCAGGTCTTCTTATTGCGCACTCTGCGTTCTTTTGCGGCCAAATAAGAAACCAAGAGAATTATTCAAGAACAAGGACGATATTATGGAAATACAATACAAAGCACTTTCGCTGCTTTCCGGCGGGCTCGACAGCCAGCTCGCGGTGTGCGTATTGCGCGAACAGGGTATCCACGTCGAGGCGATCATCTACAGCAGTCCCTTCTTCGGCCCTGAAAAAGGCGAGACCGCCGCCAAAGCACTGGGAATTCCATATCACATCATTGACTTTACCGAGATCCTCCTCGACCAGGTCCAAAACCCGGCGCATGGGCTTGGAAACGCCATGAACCCGTGCATCGATTGCCATACGCACATGATCATGCATGCCGGCGGACTGATGGAGGAATGGGGCTTCGACTTTATTGCCACCGGCGAAGTGCTCGCGCAACGGCCCATGTCGCAAAACAAGCAGAGCCTTGGCGTGGTGGCGCGCTGCTCGAAATATGAAGACCTGCTTGTGCGCCCGCTGTCCGCCTCCCTGCTCCCGCCCACCAAACCGATCCGCGAAGGCTGGATCGATGCCGACAAGCTCCCCTCCTTTTCCGGTCGCAGCCGCACCCCGCAAATAAAGTTGGCAAAGCATTATGG
>JAUVCG010000049.1 GCA_030595785.1 Kiritimatiellales bacterium
AGAAGCAAATGAAGGCGATGTGCCCATGACGCCGGAAATTGCCCGGAAAGTGATCGGACAGTTCCAGTCCCAGACCCAGACGGCATCGGAGGTGGAGGATCTCACGGAGCGGGAAAACGAAGTGCTGCGGCATGTGAAGCATGGTATGACGAACCAGCAGATTGCCGATCGCATGTGCGTCACGGTTGCGACCGTTAAGTTCCACCTTCAGCACATCTACAAAAAGCTGCACGTGCACTCGCGCACCGAGGCGGCTTATAAAGCGCGCAAAGCATCGGAAACCTGAATGGCCGGTAGCCAAGGTAGATTTTAAGCGTCCCGCTTGATCATGCCCGCTGGAGATGGTGGAGCCATCGACGCGGGTTGTCTTCGGCACCATGCCGCCACAATCAGGTCGGATGCCCGGGGCGCACGGCGCGGCGGCGTTATTGATCCGGGGCGGAAAGAAATGGCAGGGCTTGCGCAGGGAGACTTTTTGCGGTAGAAGACCATCGAATGCGAGGGATGGATATGAAGCATGTTAGACTAGAATTCAAGAAAGGCGAATGGCGGCTTGTTGTGAACGGAACGAACCAGATTGTTTCCCGCAACAAGGATAAAGCCAAGTGCATGGAATTCCTGCTGAACAACGGGGAATACTGCTACGCCCCTATGAAGAAAGACGTTCACTATGCTGTTTGAAAAGGCTCGGTGGCCGCTTAACGGCGTGGCGAAGTATCTGAACGTACGGGTCTCTGCCAATGGCCGCTCCTGCATGATTGAATGCCTATTCGATACCGGTGCCCATTCCTGTGTTTTCCCCAACACGGTCGAGCGAATGCTTTTCCCGGATGCCGCAGATGGAAAGATTGTCATGCTGGAAGGGATCAACGGGAAAGTTCCGGTTGTTGTGCATCATGTTCAAATCGATGTGTACGCGCACGATTCATACGAAGTTCTTTTGACTGCCGAGAATGTCAGTTGCTATTTCGCTCGAGATGAAGAATACGGCATGGCCTTGCTGGGAGTATCCGGATTCATGGATCGGTTTTGCTGGAAGCTCGACTATCCCAACGGGATCATTACCGCTTTGCCCGGAAAGTGATCAGCAGTTCCAGATCGCATGTGCGTCACGGTTGCGACCGTTAAGTTCCACCTTCAGCATATCTACAAAAAGCTGCACGTGCATTCACGCACCGAGGCGGCTTATAAAGCTCGCAAAGCATCGGGAGCCTGAGGGCCCGGTAGCCGGGCGATGAAGTTTTACGACCGGGCGGAGGGGAAATGGTTAAAGGAAAAAAAGCAAATTCTAAAATTCATCGGCTGGTCCCCTTTTAGGTCTCATCAAGTTGAAGAATTGAACCCGGAAACCGCCGGGTTCTTTTTTTGTGCCTCCACGGCGCAAACCGATTGACTCCCCGCCGATTAGGCATAGACCAATTGACTTGAATTACATCTAAATATTTTTGCGTGTAGACGCAGTACGTTTCGCCTCAAAACGACCAATTTTAACGAAACACAAAAACTATCTGTTGAACCGCCCCGCACACCGGGGCGGCTTCTTCGTGTTTTTGTGTGGGCGCTTGGTCGTGCCCGAGGCGAGGCATGTCGAGGTCGCCCTCTTTTTTGGTGACCGGAACCAAGCCGGAGCCAGAAACATTGAGCCAGATAAAGACCAAGCAACGGGTGAGCGATCACGGGGAGGTTTTCACTCCTGCGTGGATGGTCGAGGCGATGCTCGACCTAGTGAAGGGTGAGACGGAGCGGATTGACTCCCGATTTTGGAGCCGGCGTGCGGGGATGGCAACTTTCTCGTGCAAGTCCTGCGGCGTAAGCTGGCCGCCGTGGAACTCAAGTACGGCAAATCCGACTTCGAGCGGCGACACTATGCTTTGCTCGCGATCATGTGCATCTATGGCATCGAACTGCTGCCGGACAACATCGCCGATTGCCGCGCGAATTTACTAGAGATCCTCGCCGGATACCTGAATCTGGATGAGTCGGATGATCTCTACCGCGCCGCAGTGGTCATCTATTCTGATGCTGCGCAACCTCAAGCCCGCTTGTTTCGTCTTTGATTTTGCTCCCACTCGCGCCCTGCGGCAGATCTCGGAGTATGGAATCGGTCTGTCCCCCAGCGAGCCGAACCCGGAGACCGCGGTCAAAGACCTCGTGTCGTTCCTGCCCGTGTTGGCCTACGACGGCGCGAATATGACGCAGATTGACGCGGGCGGCATCCTCGACATTGCGATGGCAGGCACCTCGGCCACGTTGCTGGCTCGCAAGTGGGAGAGTGCGATGCTCGTAAATGTGGACAATGGCACCCTGCGCCGCATCCTCGATAACCCGGAAGCGATGGCCGCAGTGGAGCGCATTGAAGGCTGGCGTTCGCTGGGCGATAACATCATTGAGACGATCATCAACAAGAGTGAAAAGGTCAAAGGACTCAAGAACAAGGCGAAAGACGGCGACTTGACACCCAAAGAAAAAAAGGAGCTCAGCGCCGAGGAGAAAGAGTACAAATCCAAGCGCAAGCTGATTCAGGAGAAGTTGATCAAGTTCGCAACGCGTATCCCAGCGTTCATGTACCTGACCGACTTTCGCGAGAACACCTTGTAGGACGTGATTACCAAGCTGGAGCCTGAACTGTTCATGACTGTCACCGGCCTGACCGTGCAGGACTTCCACTTGCTTGTGGGACTTCGAGTGTTTAACACCGAGCAAATGAATCAAGCCGTTTTCGCCTTCCGGCGCTACGAAGACGCATCGCTTCGTTACACGGGAATCGAGAGCCATGAGGGGCTGACTCATTATGGGCTGTATAATACCGTAGTGGCGGTTGAATGAGTTATATTCGGACTCGGCGAAGGGGTCCGGGAATTTAGGAATTTGTGCCCCTACACAATGCCGCTCGCAACATCACCGATCTTGCTGCCCTCCGAAATCGGGCCCCTATCGCAGGCGGTAGACCTGCAGTGTTTTAGCCGGAACAGCTCCTTTCTTGACGGATGCCGATTTTGCGGTCAACCCGTTTGAATAGAGCAGGGTGGCGGCGGGAAAGGAAATGTGCTGCGACTTGTCGCCGGCATTGAGCACCACCAGGGCGGAACCGCGCCTGTAGGCCAACACACCGTCTTCGATCCCTGCTCCATCAAGCGGAAACACGGTAATGTCGCCATCGACCAGTGCCGGTAGCTGCTTGCGCAGGGCAATCAGCTCGGAAACCATTTTGAAGTGCGGGTTGGCATTGCGCATATCGAAACGGCGCGCACCCCGGTTGTCGAACAACGTGATCCGGCCGGTTTCGCTCTGCTGGTTCCGATCGACCTGATCGTCGCGGACAGCAAGCTCGGAACCGTAGTAGATGCAGGGAATACCTTCAAATGTCAGAAGCACCGCCAAGGCAAGGTTGTGGTTTTCTTCGCTGATGCCCTTGACCAGAAAACGGTTCAGTCCGTCGTGGTTGCCGATAAAGTTGACCGAGTTGAGGCGCATCTCCTTGGCGTCATAGTTGCCGACCGTTTTCACTTCGGTGTTCATCCGTTCGATGAACCGGCCCAGTGGATTGGCGTCCCCGCAGGTTTCCTGGCGCAGCACATCGCGCACCGCCCAGGTAAACTGAAAGTTGAGCAGGGAATCCAATGCCCGGCTTTGGTCGGTGCTGTTTCCAGCATAATAGTTGATGTCCGAAATCGAGTTTCCATACACCTCTCCAAACAGGATCAGCTTGTCGGCATCACGGCCCAGCCGCTTGCGCAGCCGCGAACTGAAGGCGTCCCAAAAGGCCTTGTGGACATGCTTGACCGTATCGATACGAAAACCGTCTACACCCAGTTCATCAATATAGAAATGGTAGATTTCGACAAACTCGTTGACGAGTTTGTCGAAGTGCGGGGTGTCCGGCGACGTATTGATTGCCCGCAACGAAAAGAAATCGCACCGCTGCTCTTCACCATCCGTCTTGCCTAGGCTGTCGAAACCGAAGCCCTTGCCCCAATAGATTCCGAAGTCCTGAAAAAGCCCCGGTGTTGCCGGTTTGCCGACGTTCCATTGCGGCTCGTTGGCCCAGCGCGCGGTTTCGAGATAGGAACCATCCGCCTTATAGGCGGGCATCCACTCCTCGGTCTTACCGTCGTGCGCACCGTTGCCATCGAGATCGTAGTAGAACAGCGGCCCGATATGATTGCAGACGATATCCTGAACCACCTTGATGTTGTTTTCATGGGCCAGATCGATCAGATCCTTGTAATGTTGCAGGCGACCCTCGCGCCCCGCCTTGTAGGGCTTGCCCGCGAGATTGGTTGCACTCGTTAGATGCGGATCGATATCCAGAAAATCCTGCGCCCAGTAGCCGTGGTAGCCGCTCTTGCTGCCGCCTAGGTCGTGGCGCGACATCCAGGCGTTGCGCACTGGCGGCGTGATCCAAATGGCGCTGATGCCAAGGTCGGTGAAATAGCCATCGAGCAATGCATTTTCCAATCCTCGGAAATCGCCGCCATGGTAGAGGGTCATGTTTTTCTGCGCGGCGTCGTACAGCGACGGGTTGGAGCCGGAGGGGCGATTGTTTTCCGGGTCACCGTCATGGAAACGGTCGGTCATCACAAAATAGATGACATCGTCCTTCCACGGGCGGTCGATCAAGTCGCGCGCCGAAACGCTCCCCGCTAAAACAAGACTAAGACAAACGGCGGATTTAATTCTGTTCATGCAACCCCTTATATGAGACCAACTTGTCCTGCATTGATGGAACCACGGAATACACGGAATACACTGAAAAAGGCTTCAGTTTAGGTTCCGTGTATTCGGTGTATTCCGTGGTTATAAAGACTATCCAGATAAAGTGCATATTATCATGCCGGGAAGCCCTGAACGGCGCACCGATGTTCCGCACCGGGCTCCAACGTCACGTCCCGGCCATACAGAGCGAGGCGGATCGTCTTATCGGTGGAGACCGCCACTTCGTCCTGGTTCACACGAACCTCGACAACGCTTCCCTTGAAGAGAAGCTTGAAGGCGTAGCCGTTCCACGGTGCGGGGATCGACGGATTCAGGCCTAATTCGCCATCCTGCACGCGCTTGCCGCCGAAGCCCTCGACCACCGACATCCAGGTGCCGGCCATGCTGGTGATATGCAGGCCTTCATGCACCTCGCGGTTATAGTCGTCGAGATCCAGCCGAGCGGTGCGCAGATACATTTCATAGGCCTTGTCGACCCTGCCGAGCCGGGCAGCGAGAATCGAATGCACACAGGGCGAGAGCGACGATTCGTGAACCGTGCGCGGTTCGTAGAAGTCGAAGTTGCGCCGGATGGTTTCGGTGTCGAACTCCTCCTCAAAGGCATAGATGCCCTGCAAGGTGTCGGCCTGTTTGATAAAGCAGGAGCGCAGAATGCGATCCCACGACCAAAACTGGTTGATCGGACGAATCGCCGGATCAAGCTCGTCCGCCAGAATCTGCTCCTTATCCAGATAGCCGTCCTGCTGAAGGAACACATCCCGCGTTTCATCGTGCGGGAAATGGAGTTTTTCAATGATTTCCCGCCAGCGTGGAATCTCGTTCCCCATGCCGGCAAACCGGGAATCATCCATGGCGTTGGTTTTTTCCAGGCATTGGATGGTGTACTTCAGGCACCAGACCGCCATGCGGTTGGTGTACCAGTTGTTGTTGATGTTGTTTTCGTATTCATTCGGCCCGGTCACCCCCAGCATCACAAACTTCCCGCGCTCCTCCGACCAGGTGACCCGCTGGCTCCAGAAGCGGGAAATGCCGACGAGCACCTCCAGCCCGCCATCGAGCAGATAGGCCTCGTCGCCCGTATGGCGAATGTAGTTGTGGATCGCATAGGCAATTGCGCCGTTGCGATGAATCTCCTCAAAGGTGATCTCCCACTCGTTGTGGCACTCCTCGCCGTTCATCGTTACCATCGGATAAAGTGCGGCACCATCGGTAAAACCGAGCTTGGCGGCATTTTCGATGGCACGGTCGAGCTGGCGGTGGCGGTATTCGAGCAGGTTGCGCGTCACTTCCGGCGGTGCGGTACACAGGAAAAACGGAACACAGTAGGCCTCGGTATCCCAATAGGTCGCGCCACCGTATTTTTCGCCGGTGAATCCTTTCGGTCCCACGTTCAGGCGCGCGTCATCTCCCGTATAGGTCTGGTGCAACTGGAAAATATTGAAACGAATCGCCTGCTGGGCTGCAACGTCGCCTTCGATGCGGATATCGCACAACTCCCACTTCTTCGCCCATGCTGCCTTGTGGTCGGCCAGCATCGCGGCAAAGCCCTTGTCTGCCGCTGCGTTTACGCTGGCCAATGCGTTTTCCTTCAACGCCGCCACCGGGTGGTTGAGCGAACTGAGCACACTGACATGTTTATGCAGCACCACGGTCTGCCCGCGTCCCGCCGACACGTTGAAAACCGACCTCGCGCTCTTTTCATCGGATTGGGCAACGACCTCGCCATCCCGATCCAGCACGCTCTTCATGCCGTAGGCACAATGGAAATCCAATTTATTGGTGCGCGCGCAGAGGACGCCTTCCGCGCCATCCGCATGGGTCTCCAGCACCGTCCAGAACTGCTCGCCATAGTTCGAATCTTCGTTGAAGACATCGCCGTCGAGTTCGGGAGAAAAAGTGATTCCCGCATCGGAGTCGAGCGGAGTGACGGAATAGGAAATCGCCGCGTTTTCCTTGTCCGCCATGCTGATAAAACGGAGCGTTTCGACGCGAATCCTGGCACCGTTTTCGAGCGTTGCCTTGAAGCTGCGCGACAACGTTCCTTCCTTCATATTCAGTGTTCGCTGGAAATCAGCAACCTTGCAGGTGGACAGATCGAGCGCTTCGCCGTTCACCGCGACGCCGATGCCCGTCCAGTTCGGGGAATTCATCACCTTGGCAAAATATTCGGGATAGCCGTTTTTCCACCAGCCCACGCGGGTCTTGTCGGGATAGTAGACTCCGGCCACATAGCTGCCCTGCAGCGTGTCGCCGGAATAGGCCTCCTCGAAATTGGCGCGCTGGCCAAACCGGCCGTTACCGAGACTGAAGATGCTCTCGGAAGCCATGTGGTTTGCGGCATCGAAGCCTTCTTCAACGATGCTCCACTCGTCAGCCTTTAAATAGTCTTTCATGCAACCGCTCCATTGAATAATTCCTGCAATTTATCAAAACTCACTTCATGAAGTCCCGTGACCACCCAATCGGCATCGCCCAGCACCTCCGGCGACCCCACGCCCACGCAGCGCATGCCGCCTGCCTTTGCCGCCTCGATCCCGGCGAACGCGTCCTCGAATACCACGCACGACTCCGGCGCAACACCAAGCGCCTCGGCCCCTTTGAGAAACACCTCGGGGTCGGGCTTGGCCTTGGAAACCTTGTTGCCGTCGATGATCGCGTCGAAAAGGTTCGTCAGTCCGAGCCGCTCCAGGATCGTCGGCGCATTCTTGCTGGCCGACCCCAGCGCGATCTTGATGCCTTTGGCGCGCAGTTCGTCGAGCAACTCGATTGCGCCCGGCAAAATTTCATCGGGTTCGAGCCTGGAGATATAGTCGCAGTAGATGTCGTTCTTCCAAGCCGCGTCCTGCTCCTTCTGCTCTTGGCTCAGCTCCTTTCCGCCGACTTCCAGCAGGATGTCGAGCGAGTCCATGCGGCTGACGCCCTTGAGGCGCTCATTGTGCTCTTCGCTAAATTCAAAATCATATTTTTCGGCCACCTGGCACCACGCCTTGTAGTGGTAGACCGCCGTATCGACAATGACCCCGTCGAGGTCGAATAAACATGCTTTAAACATCCAGACTCCTTCCGTTTTCTCTTTTTGCCATTTTTCTTACCGCATAAATTAACAACATAACCACAACGAGAAGCAGGGGGCCGACCATCATGGCATTTGCCCTGCCGAAATGCAGCCCCAGCAGTCCTGACATGCCGGTGCCGACGGGGATCCCGATGGAACCGCAGGTAATGATAAACGCCGTCGCCTGAGGGCTGGCATGCCCTATTTGGTCCAGGCCATACCCAAGTATCGATGGGTAGATACACGAGTCCGCCAAACCAAGAAGCACCATAAAGAAGACCACGGTAGGCAGGCTTGAGACATTGATGAACAGGATCATGAAAATTGCAAATAATAACGACGAGATGATGATGTATTTGTGTGTTTCAACTCTCGGCAGAAGGAATTTGCCTAAGACCAACCGACCAAACATCTGGGACAGCGCATACGTCGTAACCATTGCGCCGACAACTCGGATGTTGAACCCTAAATCCTGCTGCATTCTCGGCTGGTTCAGGTTGTTCATAATCTGTTCCACATAGACAAACAGAAAAAAGGCGATGGCGGTTAAAATAATGGGCGGCGAAAGGAAACTTTTCTTTTTCCCGTCCAGTTTTTCTTCTTTTCTCGCGTTGATTTCCTTATCTGTAATCTCACTTATATTCAGGAAAAACAGAATAATGACAAACGCTATAAACAGTGCTGCAATCAGCCCGAAAACGGTCCGCCAGGACGTGTTGTAGATAACGAACCCATTGATGATTGGGCTTATCATGAAACCCGCACTGAAAAATACGTTCAGAATAGCAAGTTTTCCTTCGCTTTCCCCGTCCCTTCGGACCGTCCCCATGGTCATGTAGTAGCAGGATACCAGCACAAACCCGATGGCCATATTGCATATAAAAGACATCGAGATATATACGGGAAGAATGGGAAACAGGGCGATCAATGAGGATGCGATTAACATCATCAAACCGGCGAGCAACAGCGTGTTCTTTCCTTTGATCCGGGATATTACAAAACCGCCGATGGCCATCGCCAAAATCTGTCCCCACATCCCGAAAGAATCATAAAAGACAATCATCGAAGAATCTTTGCCGAAAAATTCAGAAACGGGCACGGTTGTCATCCCGTATATAGCCGCCTGGAAACCGGCAAACAGAAACGCGATAAATGTAATCAGGATCGCCTTTCTTACATCTATCTGTGTTGAGAAAATCAATTTTTTCTCTTCATTCTCATGTTCATTATTCATGCAGGGACTCCTTCATTAGTTGTCAATTTAAAGGTCGGCATCGTGACCGAATAGAAAAACCTGTGATTCCAGCGGTGCAAGCACGGAGCGGATGGCGCCGCGTCCGTTTTTCACCACGAGGTCGCTTTGCTGTTCACTAAAGATGTTCTCAAGGCGATAGGTGCCGTCTTGAAGCTGCCATTTTTGAATGAGTTCTTCCGGAAGCCGCAGCTCAACCCGGGTTGATTTCTTTCGTTCAAAACTGGTCAATACCACGATCTTAGAATCTGCGAACCAGCGGGCGAAGGAAAAAAGTTTTTCGCCGTAGTTTTCCGTATGGGCCAGGTTGTGTTTGTGAAGATCCATGTAGCTGCCGGTCAGGGCGGCATTGTCGGCGCTGAAGGAAAGCAGGGTGGTGTAGTGCATCCGCAGTGTTTTTTCAGCATCGGTCAGTTGCCCGCCATCATAGGCTCCGTTGTTGGCCCAGCGGTTCAGGTTTTCCAATCCCCAGTAGTCGAAGATGGTGGTGCGGGAGGCCGTGCCGAAACCGGCGTCCCGGTCGGCCGCTTCGCCGAGAGCCTGCGCGAAGTAGAGCAGCGATGGGCCGCGGCCGGACAGTGCGGAGACGGTCATCGCCGGTTTGCCCATGGCGGCATCGCCCGCAAAGTCGGGGCAGGCCATACGCTGTTCATCGTGGTTTTCGAGAAAGCGCAGCATGTGTGGATCGATGTCGCCAAGGGTCTCGATGATCGGCAGCAGGTCGGATGTGGGCGCGTGGCCCTGCATGATCCGCTTCATGGTGTCGTAGAAGTCGACCTTGTCGTACAGGGCATCCATGAGGCCGAGTTGGATAAAGTTGCGGTACTGGTCGCGGTTGTATATTTCGGCCAGGCAGAAGGCGTCGGGATTCTTCGTTTTGATGGATGAATTCATGTAGCTCCAGAATTCGACCGGCACCATCTCGGCCATGTCAAAGCGGAAGCCGTCCACGCCGAAGTCAAGCCAGTAGAGGGCGATGTCGCGGAACTTGATCCACGAGTCAGGCACATCTTTACCTCTCCAGAACCGGGCGTGTTCCTCGAAGCTTGCGCCGCGCAGGGAATTCGGCAGGCTGGGGAAGTCGTGCGTTCCGTCGGGGCGGACGCCATAGTTAACCTTGACGGTTTCATACCAGTCGTGCGGATTCGGCTGGGCCAGTCGCGAGCCGTTGCCCGTCCATTTTGCCGGGGTCTCGTCAAAACGGCCATCCGCCAGCGGGCGCGCCTCGCCGTTGAGGGGAACCGTGCCATCCGGCACGCGGAAGGATTCGCCGACCATATAGTAGAAGTTGTTGTCGCGCCGATAGGTGTTGCGCTTGTCGTCGTCGGCACCGAAATCGCGCACGCCATCCGGCTTGGAGATGGAATGGTAGGCACGGGCGACATGGTTCGGGACGATGTCGATCATAACCTTCATGCCGTGCCGGTGGGTGCGGTCCACGAGTGCCTTGAATTCCTCGAGCCGGTTGGCCGGATCTTCCGCCAGATCGGGATTCACGGTGTAGTAATCCTTTACGGCATACGGCGACCCGGCGCGACCCTTGACCACGTCGGGGTCGTCGTTGGAGATGCCGTAGGCGGTATAGTCGCGAACAACGGCATGGTGCGGCACGCCGGTGTACCAGATATGGGTGGTGCCGAATTCCTTGATGCCTTCCAACGCCTCGTCGGTAAAGTCGTTGAACTTGCCGACTCCGTTTTCCTCGATCGTCCCCCACGGTTTGTTGGTTGTGTTTCGGTTTCCGAAAAGCCGGGTAAAGACCTGGTAGATGACGGCCTTGCCCTCCCTGGGTGTTGATATTTGCATGTTTTTTTCTGCTGGCATGCTACCGCACAAGCTTCCTGCGAAAAGGACAGCCGCCAATGGCAGGAACTGTCGATTTCCGATTTTTGATTGCCGATTGAACCACTCGCGTTGCTCGTTATTTGCTTCGCAAATTATCTGTGCTTCGCTTCGGGTGGAACTCCGGCGGCGTTGGCCTTTTTTTAACAAAGGCGACGCAGACCCAAAAATCGGCAATCGGCAATCTAAATTCAAAAATATGCGGTGAAGCCGCGCTAGTCTAAGTTTCATATCTATTACAGTCCTGCTTATTCCTCCAGCTTCACATAGGAAACCAATACACGGTAGAACCGGGAACCGGGGACACCTTCCTCTGAGTGGTTAAGGGTCAGGGTGGTTTCCTCGGATTTTATATTGGAAAGAACCGTTGTCCACGAACTATCCAGGCCCTCCGTGCTGGCTTCAAGGTGATAGTACCTACCCGGGGTCGTTGTGCAGGTTACCGATATGTCAGTGCCGTTCACTGCTATATCGTCGATGGCTACTTCCAGCGGATCAGTAACATCGACCAGACGCAAATACTGTGCCTCATAGGGTGCGGTATCCCACTCCCCGGCGGAGAAAGGCACCTTGTTCATCTGAACAGTGAATCCGCCGATCTTCAGGTTGGCACCGCTTATGGGCGTTCCCCAGAGGAAGGTGTTACGCCTTCCTGTGATGGCGGGCGGGCGCTCATAGGCCGCCAGATTAACCACATTGTAAAGCCGTGTATCGTCGAGTCCGATAAGGGTGTCCAGACCCGCAGGAATCTTAAAGTTGTCGCTTTGGGTATTGTTTCTGTCAAGGTTGGCGAACCCGATCACAACATCCTGCAGGTTGGCCGGAACGTTGGCCTCTTCGTATTTCGCAACGGCAAAGATGTTTGCATTGCCTCCGTCACCATACAAGAACCAGCGGTTGTTGGTCTGGATGGCATCGCTCTCTTCGCGCGCTTCATTCATGGCTGCATAGACATTGTAGAGCTGATCGTTACCGAAGTCGGTATCGGACCACGCCGGCATCATGGCATTGTAGGTCTTGAAATGAGGAACATATTTTCCAGCGTTCAACTCCATCAGGTCATAGCCGAAGAAATTGGCAATCCCGAGTTCCTGGCCGGCAAAGATCATGGGAACGCCTCCGATGGCACAGTTGGCAGCATAGCGGGAAAGGGCCACCCATGGATCAGAATAGTTTGCCTCGTCGTGTGAAACGGTATTGAGCAGAATAAGGGCTTCACCGTAGGAATTTCGACGGTCTTCATAGATCGAGTAGAGGTCTGCGTTGCTACCGGCCTCCTTGATTGCAAAGACCGCGTTTTCGTTGAGGACATCGAAATGGCGGCCCGAGCGGTAAGTGACCTCGCCGCCATCCAGCGATTCCGCCATGAAGACAAACGACCACTTGTGGCTGCGGGTAACGTTTATGATGTATTCCCAGGCCCGGGACGGTATTCCCTGCGCAAAATCGCAGCGGAGTCCATCGATGCCTTCTGCGTCAAATTGATAACGCAGGGTCTCATCGCCTCCGAAATCTTCGGATGTAGAATTGCGGTTCGATGTGTTCTGGTTATTCCGGGTCTTCTCCAGCCAGTAGGGGACATAGGCCGCGAAGTATTCCCATACGCCCTGAGTGATTCCGTCGAAGCTCCCGCCGTCGAAGCCGTTGAAGGCATGGGAAGTATAATCAAACCAATCTCCTTCATCCTTCTGCTTGTCCGTGCTTTCCGAGTTCTGCCAGAGTGCGGCGTATCGGCCAAAAAAGATATCCTTTACATCGGGCCATTTACCGAAATCGTAGCGGTCAGGCGCCAAAGCTGTGTTGGATGTGCTCGTTGCCCGTTTGTAATAATCGCCGTCAAGGGAGAACACCCGCGCTTCACGGTTGCGGATTTCATTGGTGGGCGACCAGCCCGCGCTGCCGCTCCATTGGTCCACGCCTTCCTGTCCGAGCTCCACATCGAAGGCTGCGTGATTGAACACGGCATCCGGCATGATCTGGATGCCTGCCGCATCTGCATCGGCCACAAAATTCTGAAACGACGTCATGGCCTTGACCCGTCCCGTTTGTACGGAGTCAGTCGGGTTGTATTGGGCGCTCGTGCGAGGCTCAATCTGCCAGAAGTTCTTTACCGCATAGGGGCTGCCCAGTGCGTAGGGATATGAGCCATCGAAATAAGGCGATCCGCCATTCCAAATCCAGGTCTGACCGTCGGTGGCACGGCCATCGATACCGAACGGATGGTAGGGCTGGAACCAGAGCCAGTTGATGCCTAGGTCGGAAATGTAGTCGAGGTCCCACTGGTTGGGGCGATTAGTCGCTGTGTGCAGAGCCCCAGGGCGGTCGGAAAGGTCCTCCCATGTGCTTCGTTGCGACTCCAGCGTGCCGGAAGCTTCGATCGTCATGACATTGAGTTCGTAAAGGCGGATGTCCCGGGCGGTTATCGGGGAAACCACCACACAATGATCCCGCAATCCATACCAGGTCCAGCTGGTATCTCCGGATTTCTTGAAGCGGGCGGTAAGGCGGTATGATCCCGTCCGGGTGGCCGGAATCGTGAGGGTCCAGAGCCCCAGCTCACTATCGTATGTCATATTATGCGGGATAAAATAGTGTCCGGTGACCGGATCGATATCTGCCGCTGAATCGGTGATCTGGCCCCCGTTGGGCGGAAGGATGCCGTCGTGCATGCCATCCGGTGCTCCACCTCCCACTCCCTTATCCGTAGTGGCAAGATCGCGTCGGTTCAGATTGCTGAAAACCTCCACATCAACGATGTTAGCTTGCTGGGGGTCAAAGCGGATTTCAATATCCGCCGTTGTTCCGGCTACCTCGTCGATGAAGACATGGCTGGTGGTGTATTCGGCATTGCGGAAACCGTAACCGGGCGCTCGCACCTCGAGCACACCGGCACCCAGCAGCAATGAGGGAGCAAAGCAGGCGAGACCAATAAGAATTCTCTTTGTCATAACAGGACGACCACCTTTCCATACGGCATTCTTGAATAACTTGTTCGTAGTACACATATATAAATTTATACCAGCGTGTACGTATCTTTCCAAGCTGGCCAAACGGCTAGTTTATTCGCGGATGAAATTCTAGCTAAATAACTTGATACCGCTCACCGGAAGGTCAAACTATTAATAGTACGTTTATAAAGTAAAGAGGGCGAGATATGTTGAGGAGATGCAGCAGGCTGGCAGGGTCATTTTTCTTGAGAGCGTAAGTTGTTGAAAGCCAAGCCTTGAGGTTTTTACTGAACAATCCGCCGCCTTTTTGTTCCCATAGGATGGATGAAAACCAATCCAGAATGGCCAAGGCCAAAATCAAAGGAACCCTCCCGCGGCGGCATCCCCGCCAAAAAGATTCGGATCACAACCGTTTCTCCCGACGAGAAGGAGCGCTTCGACACGCTTTGCGGCGACCTCCACTATCTTGGAGCCACCCGTCCGGTCGGCCATTTCCTTCGGCAGG
>JAUVCG010000073.1 GCA_030595785.1 Kiritimatiellales bacterium
AAGGGAACCTGCTGCTGAAGCCAAACATTGATGCCGCCAAAGAAAACCGGCGTATCGTCCGGCACTGGATTACCGTCCGTAAACATCGGCAGATACATCGGTACCATCACCGCATCCACGCCCGCCCGCCGCAGGGCCTGCACCAACGCACTATCGCGCATGCAGTTCTGGCAATAGAACGTGCCGCCCGACCCCGGAATAATGTGAACCACTTTCATTGTCGCTTCGCTCCAATTAAGAATTCAGATTTAAGAATGCAGAATGGTGGGTCTGCGACGCTCTTTCTACAGGGTGCGGGAGAATCCCGCCAACCATTCTTAATTCTGAAATCTTAATTTTTAATTTCCCCGCCTTCTTTGAAGGCAAACGCTCCCGTTGGGCAGGCATCGACGCATTCCCGCGCAGCTTGCTTCAAGCCATCCTGCAAATTTTCTCCAAAGGGAACCGCCACCTGCGTGTTGAAGCCACGACCCGTAAACGCCAGTCCCAACTCTTCGTCGGCCCTTTTAGTAATCTTCACACACAGACCGCACTTGATGCATTTGCCCGGTTCGAACACCACAGCTTCGTTGTGGCCGATCAACCGCACATGCCCCCGCTCATCCGCCGGAAACTCCTGCTGATCCGCCCCGAACTGCTCCGAATATTTCCTCAGCTTGCAGCTCAGCGGCTTGCGGCAATCACAATGCAAACACCGTGCGGCTTCCGTACCGCCGAAATTACTTATTGACTGCGTAATTACCTGCCGGCTCCCCGCAGAAGAGTTCTTGCAAAGCTCCCGCACCTCGCTCTCGCGCAATTTTCCAATCTTTGAATCAAACCGCTCGGCTGCATCGGGAGGCTCGCCCTTTAAAAACCGATCCAGCGCCGTTGCCGCCGCCTTGCCGTTGGCTACCGCCTTCACCGCCAGCTTATGCTCCTCGGCATAGAATGCATCCGCAAAATGGGTGCCGGAAAACTCGGTCTCCGCAAAAACAACTCCATCGAACTTATCCGAAACCATGTGCAGGGAAATCGCGGGGCCTAGTTCAAATTCAATACCCGCCCCGGCCAGCCACTCCACCTCGGTATCGAGCACATCCATCGGAAGTGTTTTGTGGTCGCGCAGCGTTCCGCCCGCCTGCGTCGCCTCGTCAAACACCGTACAGGCATAACCCAGCTGGCAAAGCTTCCAAGCACTGGAAAGCCCCGCCGGCCCCGACCCAATCACCGCCACCTTTTTCCCAGCACCCTCCATAGGGGTCACCATAGGGGTCAGTCCGGGAATTCGGGAATTCCCGAATTCCCGGACTGACCCCTCCGTGCGATGCAGCTCGCGAATCGTGATCGCCTGATCCACTTGCGCACGGCGGCACCCCTTTTCGCAGGGCGCGGGACAAATATGGCTCAGCACCGACGGAATCGCCAAATCGCGTTTCGCAATCCATGCGGCGGAATCCATATGGCCGCGCTCGAGTTCACGGAGCATGCGCGGGATATCTAGGTGCGCCGGGCAGATGCGTGTGCAGGGGGCCTCGCAATCGCCCACATGCTCGCTCAGCAGCAGGTTCAGGATATCGCGCCGAGCCGCCTGAACCTCGTCGCATTCCGTATCGATTTCCATACCGCCGATCGCCTTGGCCGAACAGGCCGGTATCAGCTGCCCGGTGGCAACATCCTTCACCACGCACAGCATGCACGAGGTTTCCGGCTCGCAGCCCTTCAAGTGGCACAGCGTCGGAATCTCGACAAACACCAGCTCCGCAGCATCCAGCACCGTCGCACCGTCATCCACCCTTGCGGATAATCCATTGATTCTCAGTTCAGGCATAACAAAATCCTACCGTAGATTTATTGACCGCGAAGTCGCGAAGAACTCCTATTCTCATTTTCTTTGCGCCTTCGCGTCTTAGCGGTCATTACCATTTGAATTATCATTCCACCACCACCGCATCAACCGGGCAGACCTGCCGGCAGTTGTCGCAACGGACGCACAGTTCCGGATCGATTTCAAAAACGGAATAGGGTTCACCGCTGATCGCCTCCACCGGACATCCGACCGCGCACTTGGCACAACCGATGCAATCATCATTGATCGAATATGCAATCATCTTCTGGCACTTACCTGCCGGGCAGCGGCCTTCAATGTGCGCCTCGAACTCATCGCGGAAATACTGAATCGTAGTCAGGATCGGATTCGGCGCGGTCTTGCCGAGCCCGCACAGGCTCTGCCCTTTGACGGTCCTGGCCAGCTGTTCCAGCCTTTCGATGTCGCCCGGCCTGCCCTGCCCGTTGCACAGTCGTGTTAAAACCTCCAGCATCCGCTTGGTACCAACGCGGCAGGGCGTGCATTTTCCGCACGATTCGCTCTGCGTAAACGACAGGAAATAGTGCGCCATTTCCACCATGCAGTCGCTATCGTCCAGGACCACGAAACCGCCCGAACCCATCATTGCACCAACATCCTTCAACGCTTCAAAATCGACCGGTGTGTCGCCGAGCGATGCCGGGATGCATCCCCCGGACGGCCCGCCGATCTGTACGGCCTTGAACGTCCGGCCCCCTGAAATTCCGCCGCCGATCTGTTCAACCACCTCATTGATAGTGATCCCCATCGGCACCTCGATCAATCCACCACGCTCGATTTTGCCTGCCAGCGAAAATACCTTCGTGCCTTTGCTCTGCGCCGTACCCAGTCCGGCAAACGCCTCCGCCCCGTTGCGAATGATCCACGGCACCAATGAATAGGTTTCCGCATTGTTCACCAGGGTCGGGCATCCGTGCAATCCCTTCTCGGAAGGGAACGGCGGGCGGTAGTTCGGCATGCCGCGCCGCCCTTCCAGCGAAGCGATCAACGCCGACTCTTCGCCGCATACGAAGGCCCCGGCGCCTTCGAACACATTCAAGCTCAGCGAGTGTTTGCTGCCGAAAATGTCTTCGCCCAGCAGTCCGGCTTTTTCGCAGTCGGCAATGGCCTTGCGCACACGTTTCAACGCCAGGGGATATTCCGAACGGACATAAAGCACTCCCTCCGTCGCGCCGACTGCGAACGATGCAATAATCATCCCTTCAATCACGCGATACGGATACGATTCCATGATCATTCGATCCATGAACGCGCCGGGATCTCCCTCGTCGCCATTGAGGATGATGTACTTCTTTTCGCCGGGTGCTTTACGCACCGCTTCCCACTTCTGCGCCGCAGGGAATCCGCCGCCGCCACGACCGCGCAGACCGCTTTTCCCGATCTCTGAAATCAACCGTTCAGGATTGCATGTTAAGAATACTTCCTTGATCGCCTTGAAACCGCCGAGCCGCTTGTATTCCTCCATGTCCGAAGGATTCAGCACGCCGCAATGTTCAGTGGCTATGTGTTGCTGGCATCCGAGAAAATCCGCCACGGCCTCATCCCGAACATTGATGGAATACCGTTCGGGCACATCGCGCGCCTCGTCGGTATAGAGTTTTTTCAGCCAGCTTTCCGCTGTCGCACGAATTTTGATAAACGGATTTTCGGCCCGGAAATGGCGTTCGATGATTTCAGGGATATCCTCCGGATTCACCTTTGCATACAGCACCGGCTCTTCGCCGGGAATCACCACCTCCACCAACGGAGTACGGTGGCACATGCCGACGCAACCGACCGGCTTGATATCAACCTTGCAGTCCAGAGCGGCAAGCGAATCCTCCAGCGCATCGCGGATCTTCGCGCTGCCGCCCGCCACACAGCACGACCCCAGGCCAATGCGCACTTCTCCCATCGTAATGCCGTCTTCCATCGCCTGAAAACTGCGCGGCGTCCGATTCGCTTCGTTCTCCAGGAAATCGGTGATCATGTCCGAAACCGTGTCCGTCCGTACATGGCCATAGGTCACGCCATCAATCTGTACCGCCGGGGCCAGGGTGCAACAACCCAGGCACGCCACCTTCTGCACGGTGAACAGTCCATCAGTATCCGTATCGCCCTCTTTTATGCCCAGGCTGTTGAGGACGGAACCATAGACGGCGACCGAGCCTTTCACATGGCATGCTGTACCGTCGCAGACGCTGATCATATGCTTGCCGACCGGTGCCCGGCGAAACTGGGAAAAAAAGGATGATACGCCTTCGATCTGCGCAGGGGTGACATCGCTGATCTCGCATACACGCCGCAGCGCAGCCTCCGGCAGATACTTGAACGCCTTCTGCACCGCCTGCAGGATCGGGATCACCGACGACGCATCGCGCCCGATCTCCCCGACAATCCGATCCACTTCCAATATGTCTAGATCCGTATTCATTTTGTCGCATTCCCAATGCAGAAGAGGTTTTCATCTCCGCGGATGTAGATGCGTCCATTCATCAACGCGGGTGTCGCGTAGACCGGTTCTCCCATTTCGATGCTTCCGATCTCCTTGTACTCCGTTTCCACTCCGAAAATATGCACGACACCTTCAAGGTCGATGGCATAGATGCGATCGCCAACAAGCAAGGGCGACGAGCTGAATCCATCATCAAACTCCTGTTCCCACTTCACCTCGCCCGTCAAGGCATCGAGGCAAACCACATCGCCGGCCGAAGTCGCGATGAAGAACAGGTTTTCCGCGGCAACCGGACTGGAGATTTCAGGCAGATATTCATCATACTGCCACAGGATTTCGGGCGAGCCACCGGTCAACTTCAATGCGCTGGCCTGAGCATATTCGTTCGCCACAAACACGATATCCTTGCCGTTGAAGGCCGGCGACGGCGCCACCTCGCCGCCCAGACATTTGACCGTCCAAAGCCTTTCGCCGGTGCCGGGATCATACGCGGTCACATTTTCTTCGTCGTTGAGAATCAACTGCAGGCCGGATCCGGTTTCGATCAGCGCCGGGCTCGACCACGAAATCAGAGTGCGCTGCATCTGCCAGACCGGCTTTCCGGTTGCGCAGTCGAATGCCATCACCTTTTGCGCATCCTCGTGATCGTACTGCACAAACAACCGTTCGCCGTCGCAGATGAGCGACGAGCCCATGCCGTATGGATTCTTCGGAACACCGAGGTTCTGCTGCCATACCGGATTGCCCTTGAAATCAAATGCGGCCAGATCGCCCGTGGCAAAGATTGCAAACGCCCGCTGTCCATCCGTCGCCATCGTCGGCGCGGCATAGCCGGTGTCCTCCGAGACTTCGGGGAACGCAACGGTCGACTCCACCGTTTTTGTCCACAGCTCCTCACCCGTATCGGCGTTGAAGCAGAACACCTCCTGCCCCTCGTCATCGCCACCCGACAGAAACAGGCGGTCGCCCCAGACCACCGGCGAGTTGAACCCGTGGACCGGGATTTCAGTCTTCCAGAGCACACCCTCCCCGGTTTCGACGTCCCATTGCACGGGGGCGTTTGCAGAGTGCGCAACACCGATGCCGCCCGGTCCGCGCAGCGATGGCCAATTCGCCTTCATTGCCTCCGGAAGGGCAGACTGGAAAGTCCGCCCCACATGTGGAGCAGGCTTTCCATCCTGCTCATCCGCACGTTTAAGCACCGTCGTCAGGTCACTCTGCACCGCAAACGCCAGAAACAGCGAACCCACGGTGAGGAAGATGGCCGTTCCGGCCATCAGTTGACGAAAGAGCGCGTTCAGCTCCCAGTGATCCTCCTTCGCCCTTTTTTCAACCACGGGAAGTTTTGGTTTCCACAGATTGGAAAACTTGAGCGCGATAGAGCAGACTACGGCACCGCCGAGCAGCAGGAGGCCACCGGTCCGGCGCTGTTCCTGGTTACTGAAGAAGGCGCGGCGGGCATAGAGATCGAACGTGCGAATCTGTTCCTCCAGAGCCTCGTCACCACCCATTGAACTTGCCATCTCCTCACGCAACTGCAGCAAATGCGGGTCGTTCAATGGATCCATCTTCTGAATCCGTACAAAATCGGCAATCAGCAGGATGCATATAATCAGTGAAAACAGCGCTGCCATCAGCGCCACGCTTTGCGCCGCTAATCCCAGGATCGGCCGTTGCTTAAATTCTATATTCTCTGCCATGAACAACTTCCTTTTTAGACCGATGTGCCGGATATTCTTTCAACGCCTACTCCTTCACGGGGCAATATTTGTAGCAGCGGCCACAGCTGAAGCAGGTGCCGCGATCGGGCTCATAGTCGGTCCGCTTCCGAAGGATGGAAACGGCGATCAGTTTGCAGCCGATGACCAGCCCGATGAATGCGCCAAGCCATTTTCCGCCGCGTCCAAATCCGGCTTTGAGTTGCACCGCCTCGGCATACAGCTCTTCGTTGGGCGTGTCGGATGCCCGGAAGGCTTCGGACTCGATATTGGTTTCGCTGTAGCGCCCGAGATCTTCGCCGGCCATGCGCTCTGCGAGCCGGACGGTGGGATGCATGCGTGCGAGCGGTTCTTTCAAAAGGCTGCCGACACCAACACCAAATACAACCATGACCGGTACCAGCAGAATCAGGATACCGAGCCGGCTTGCGCCCTTGCCGCGACTTTCGGGGGCCTCGGCAGGTGTTGGTTCGTTGATGGCATTATACGGGCACGAATCCTCGCACAGTGTGCATTGAATGCAATCGGTCGGTGTGATGGTGGCGTGGTGGAGTGAGAGCTTTGACGCCCAGTTGAGCAGCACGCCGTAGGGGCACAGGAAGCGGCAATAGGGCCGTGCCACAAAAATGCCGAGAACCAGCATGATGCCTCCGAAGATCAGCATGCTGAAACTCGCGCCCATGCGAAAGACGCCGACAAACGGATCATACTGGCAAATGATGAAGCCTGCCCCCATGGCCACGGAGAGTATCGCCAAACCAAGATAGATATACGGAAAAACCGAAAGCACTTTTTCGACGGCTGGCGGTACTTTGACGGGCTTGACGGCCACCGCCTCCTGGATTGCGCCCAGGGGACAGACCGCCGCACAAAAGACGCGACCAAATAGCAGAGCAAAGACGAGGGGCAGTGCAAAGAAAACCAATACGGTGAACGGGACGCCATAGCTTGAGTCGCAGATTCCGGCGGCGATATTCTGTACCGAGCCGACCGAGCAGACGCAACCGTTGCGCCAAAAACCAAAGTAGATCATCGAGAACAGAGTGAGCAGAAATATTTCCCGGCGCTTACGGCGTTTCAAAACAAAGATGGCCGCGAGTGTCAGCGTGGACACCAGCACCACAATGTCCCACCCCACCATGGCATTCGACGGAGCGGGCGTATGCACCGCCGGATGGGTGTAGCCCGTAACGAACTCCGGCATGGGGAAACGAAACTCGGCCTGTGAGGACCCAACGAGCAAGAATACGCAGACCAAGGCATGCCGTACCGCCTTCAGGCGGAAGCCCGTTGGAGAGAAGCCGCCTAAAGGCGGTACTACATACTTTTTCACGAAATCCTCCGTTCCCGGTCGGATTTAAGGATATAGGGATCGGAGGCAGGGACACGCTTAAAAGCGTCGGATGGGCAGGAACGCGCGATGGCGCATTCATTACAGTTGACGCACAGGTCGTGCTTCACCTGCATATACATCGAGCCGTTTCCAAACACGTCACAGCCCTTCACGCATATGCCGCAACCAATGCATAGATCTTCGTCGATGGTATATTGATAATAGGGACTCTCAATAAAGGTGCGCGTGATGGCCGCCGTCGGGCAGAGCTGGTTTTCCGCCCCGGTATCTCTTGATTTGGCATCGGGGCGCAGGTAACCGCCGCAGAGGTCGCAGTAGCCGCAGATGGAATAGGAATGAAAACATTTTACGGCCGACGGCGCCAACACGCAATGCGTCGCGCAACGCCCGCATTGGGTACACTTTTCCGGATCAAGCTGCCATACCAGCCGGGGCGACCGGCTGCGGGCAGCCGACATAACCGCCCCGCCGATCAGCACCGCTGCCGCTCCGCGCACAAAATCGCGCCGATCCTTTTTCCGTTCCGGTTTCATCTGATTCCCAACCCGCATTTCCCATCATTGAACTGCGTGCATTTCCCGCACTGGCTGCTGCACTCGAACTTTTCTTCCCGCGTGGCCAGTACGGCGCAAAGCCCGGCGATGCCGACAAACACGCCACCGCGCACGCAGCCCTTCAGGATCTCCGCTCGACTGTAGCCGCCAAGATGGCGGCGGTACGGTGATTGCTTCATTTCTTCTCCTCGAAAATGCGCACTTGGTTCCGGCTCGGATCGAGTACATAGATTCGGCCATTGTCGTCAGCCGCCACATCGAGCCCCGTTACGCCATCGTCGAATTGGTCGGGCGCGGCAACAACACAGCGCAGTTCGCCATCCTGGTTGTGGATCTTTACGCGGGGCAGGCCTTTCTCCGTCGTGACGAATGCGCCGTCGGGCATCAGTGCAAAGTGCGACGGGTTGCAGCAGCCGCTAAAGCCATCGATCATCATTGAACTTGCCTCCCACGCCGAAAGGGGCATGCCGTCGGGGCGATAGTTTTCCAGCGCATGATGCCCCGGATTGACCGCCCAAAGCGACCCGTCGCTCCGGCTGATCGCAACGTCGAAAAACGGACTGGGGATAAAGAAACCACGAATCCCTTTCGCCCAGTCTTTCTTTCCGATCTCCAGCGGATCGCCGCCTTCTTTCCTGTAGCGCCAAATGCGGCGACTCCCTGCATCGGCGACATACACATACCACTCATCAACCGCGATGGAGGTGAGATGCACCTTCTCGCTTGGCACTTCCCATCGCGTATGCTTCCAGTCCGCTTTCGGATCAAACACCTTGATATGGTCTCGGAATCCCGCATAAAGGAAACCATCGTCTCCGACAGCGAGGCAGGAAGGCGTTCCCTCGATATCTAATACAACCCCATCAGGCAGCAATTGGGCCTGTTTTTCGCCGCCAACGACCACCCATTGACTCCCTTCATACATCCAGTTCTCAGGCGCCAGAGCCAAGGCCGTCAGGTTTGAAATGGCAGGCACAATCGGATCGAGCTCCTGGTACCTGATCAGCGCAGGATCAACCTTGCGGTAGTCATCGAGGGAATAGTCGAAACTCCTGCCCAGCTCGGTTCGGCGGCTTTTTCCCAGATACAAGCCTGCACCGAGGATCAGCAGCATGATGAGGATAAACCATACCCAGTTTTTTTTCGCATTGCTCATTATTCACCGCCCACTTCAATACAAACCATCCGGGTTGAGTCGCGCAGCAGCATACGGGTCCCGGCGAGGGCGATCGGCCCCCATGCATCGTGACCATCAAGCACCCTGTGCTGCGCGAGTTGCTCATAACCGGTCCGACTCTCCGCCAACATAGTCAAGGTGCCGTCATCATCCAGCACAAAAAACCGGCCATCCGCCAGAAAGAACGGCCCCAGACCAAAGCGATGTGTTTTGCCGCTCGACCAGACCAGTTCACCGCCGGCGGGATCGTAGCAGACGAACTGCTGCTTCAGTGCGCCTCCGTCTTTCGGCATAATACCATAGAGCAATCCGTTGCGCAGGATCGGCGTCTGCTGCTCGCTGGCGAGCCATTCCTTCGGGCCGTGACGGGCGATTTCCCTGGCGGCATAGCCATCCGCCGTTTTATCAATCTCCACCATCAGGCTGCCTGCACCATATCCCCCCGTGATGAAGATCCTGTTTTCGGAAACGGGAACGGGCGATGGTGCAATGACCGATGCCTTCCATGGAATATCCCACAGGACTTTCCCCTCCTTCGAAATTCCGGACATGCCGCCGATAGCGGCATAGACATACATTTCTTCGCCGTGCAGGGTGATCGGCATGATGGATGAGTGCGACATTTTCCAGGCGTTTGGGTTGGGTGCTTTCCACACAACTTCCCCGGACTTGCAATCAACCGCCATCAGCAATGCGTCCGGTCCGGCCGGAGCAAGGATGGCGAGGTTTCCGTCGATCAGCGGACACTGCCCGGTAAACCATAGCGGTTCTGTTGTGCCGTAATCCCTTTGCAGATCGATGCCCCACTTGAATGCACCGGTTTTGGTTTCGACGCAGGAAACGTGGCAGCGCGGGCCGATGGTCACGATGCAGTCTTCGGTGACGGCAGGAATGGTGCGCGAAAGCCCGTGGTTGCGCTTGGCGGGCAGCGCATAGGAGCGCCGCCAGATTTCACTGCCGTCGGCCAGCGAAAAGCAGCGCAGCGCGTCGGCGCGCGCGGTTTCGTCGTAGTCGAATACGTAGACGCAACCATTGAAAACAACGGGGGCGGCGTGGCCTTCACCCAACTCGACCGACCAGAGGACTTCGGGGCCGGACTCCGGCCAGCTGTCGGCCAGCTTTACATTGGCTTTTGAAATGTTGTCGAAGTCCGCACCCCGGAAGCGCGGCCATGCACCGGGCAATCCGGACGGCACACCATCATAGGTTTCGAGCGTCCCGGACAGATCGATATCCAGTTCTTCGGCTGCGTCTCTTTCAGAAGCCGGTGGCCCGCCATCCGCACCGGGCAGGCTGCGCGCAAACTGGAAGGAAGGATCGGGAGCAAACCAACGGGAAAGCAATACGATGGAAAGCCATCCGCATAGAATGAGGATGGGTAAAGCGACGATTAAGTTGATGAATCTCTGTTTCACTTTGCGTGCGCAACGAGGCTGGAAGCCTCGTCTACATTACTTTAGGTCAACACACTTTAGGGTATTCCAATCGCGAACAAGTAATTTGCCATTGGAGAGGGCGAGCGGAGCCCAGGCCATGTCGTTTTCTTCGACCATCTTGGCCGAGGCGAGTTCCTTGAATTTCATTGGATCGGCCTTTAAG
>JAUVCG010000107.1 GCA_030595785.1 Kiritimatiellales bacterium
CACCACCTCGGAAATGGCGGGGCACAAAAACCCGTAGTTTTTTCGGTAGCATTCCTCGTACTGGCCGAGGAATGCGTCAAAGTGCCGAAACAGACATTGCCAAAGTGGTGAAGCCTTCGGCTTTCGAGAACGGTATGCCGGGACTGGCCATGCCCGAACACTACCCATCATCATATTTTATTACACTTTATTTTTCTTGCATATATAAAGAAAAGGAAAGGCAATGCTTGTCGAGTAGATTCAGCACGTATTTCAGCCTTTGCACCAAGCAAAACCGAAAAGATTTAGTACAGAATGCGCCCCGAAGGATCGGGGAAACATTTTAATGCTTAAAATGCCTCATTCCGGTTAATGCCATGGCGATACCGGCTTTGTTGCAGGCGGCAATAACCTCGTCGTCACGGATGGAACCGCCGGGCTGGACGATATACTTTGCGCCCATCTCGTGGGCGGCATCGATACTGTCGGCGAACGGGAAGAAGGCCTCGGAGACGAATACGCATTCGCCGATGGTCGTCTGAATTTCCTCGTCCGTGATCTCGGGATTCTCGGTTTTCAGGTTTTCGACGGCCTTGGAGACGGAGAGCTTGCGGAGGGCATCGACGCGGTTGGGCTGGCCGGCACCCATGCCGAGAACACGGAACTGGCCGGGCTTGTATTCCTGCACCAGAACGATGGCGTTGGACTTGGTGTGCTTGGCGGCAGAGATGCCGAAGAGCGCGAGATCCTTTTTGGATTCGTCGAACGGCTTCTTGGTGGGTACTTCCCATTTTTCGATGAGTTCAACGTCGAGATCCTGCACGAGCAGTCCTCCGTTGATCTGCTTGACCATGTGCTGCGGCAGGGCCTTGCCCATGGGTTTGCGGAGCTTGAGGATGCGCAGGTTCTTTTTCTTCATCAGATGCTCGAGTGCGTCGTCGGCGTAGCCGGGGGCGATAATGGCTTCGATGAAGCGTCCATCAAGGCACTGCGCGGTTTCGAGATCGATCATCTGCGTGACGGCAATAACGGAGCCGAATGCGGAGATGGGGTCGCCTGCCCAGGCGGCTTCGAAGGCCTCGGCGAGGGTTTCGCCGGTGGCGTAGCCGCACGGATTAGTGTGCTTGATGACGGAGACCCCGGGTTTGCCGGAGAGATCCTTAACGGCTTCGAGCGCGCCGTCGCCATCGACATAGTTGTTGTAGCTCATCTCCTTGCCATGCAGTACTTCGGTCAGTGCAATGGAGGCTTCGCGAGAGTCGGCATCGGTATAGAGCCATGCGCTTTGGTGGGAATTTTCGCCATAACGCAGTTCGGTGCCGTCGGAGTAGGCCTTGACGAACGGCTTCGCGAGCTTCTGCCCGGCGATCTGCTCCGAAAGGTAGGTGGCGATGGCGGCGTTGTATTCAGCAACACGGGCGAATACTTTCTGGCCCAGTACAAAACGGAACTCCTCGGTGGTGGCACCGCCGTTCCTCTTCATTTCAGAAATTACGCGGGCATAGTCCGCCGGGTCGGTAACCACTGTGACATCGTGCATGTTCTTGGCGGCAGAGCGGATCATAGTAGGTCCGCCGATATCGATCTGCTCGATCGCTTCGGGCAAGGTGACGCTTTCTTTGGCAATGGTTTCCTCGAAGGGGTAGAGGTTGACGCAAACGAGGTCGATCTGACCCAGTTCGAACTCCTCCATGGTCTTTACATGCTCCTCGTTGTCGCGCATGTAGAGAATGCCGGCATGCACCTGCGGGGTGAGGGTCTTTACGCGACCATCAAGCATTTCGGGGAAGCCGGTGAATTCGGCGACATCCTTGACCGGGATTCCGGCCTCGCGAATGGCCCGGGCCGTTCCGCCGGTGGAGAGCAGTTCCACGTTCATTTCATGTAGATTTCGGGCAAAATCAAGAATACCTGCCTTGTCGGATACACTCAGCAGCGCGCGTTCAATTTTCACGTTCATAGTCGTTGGTCCTTGGGTTGAAATCGAAGAAACCGATTGTTACCCATCACGGCCTGCAAATGCACGAAATATTTCCAAGGGTTGGAGTTTTTTTCTCCACGATAAGCGGAGGACCTGAAAACCCGCTAAAGAGCGATGCCGAAAAGGATGCTGAAAAAGTGGCAGAGGCTGCCGGCAAGCACGAAGAGATGCCAGACGGCGTGCGACCATTTAAGGGATTTCCAGGCATAGAAAACCGCGCCGACCGTGTAGCAGAGGCCGCCGACCGCCAGAAAAACAAATCCGGCGGTGGTGAGCTCGCGATAGAGCGGTTTGACAGCGATGACGCAGAACCAGCCCATGAAGAGGTAGCTGAACAGCGAAACCGCCTTGAAGCGCCCCGTAAAAAACACCTTGAAAAAGATTCCGAGCAATGCGCATCCCCACATGGCCCCGAAGATGGTCCAGCCAAGCGCGCCGCGCAGGGGGGCAAGCGCATAGGGCGTATAGGTTCCGGCAATAAGCAGGTAGATGGCGGCATGGTCGATGATTTTCATGATGCGCCGCACACGAGGATTTCGTGCGGAATGGTATAGCGTCGAACCCATGTAGAGCAGAATAAAGGTCGTTCCATAAATGGCACAGCTGACGATTTCCCACGCCCCCTTCCGCAGGCTTGAAAAAACGACCAGCAACACCAGCACCGCAATGCCGATAAGAACCCCCATGCCGTGCGTTATGGAATTCGCCAGCTCCTCGTCGGCTTCATAGGGTAGATTGCTATCTGTTTTCATCTTTGCCAGCATAGGCTTTTTGCCATCCCCTGAAAATTCTGTATCGTTATGAAATTCATTCGTTATTACGAGGAGATTGTCATCCATGCTGAAGCTGATACTCATCGCCCTGTCCTTTGTCTTCGGCATTCTAATTGATGCCCTTCTTTGAAAGGTAGTCCTGATGATAGTCCTCGGCGGGATAGAAGGTTGCCGCCGGGGAGATTTCGGTAACGATGGGCTTCTTCCATTTTTTCTGAGCCTCGGTCTTTACTTTTTCGGCGGCGGCCTTTTGTTCGGGTGTGTAGTAGAAGACCGCTGAGCGGTATTGCGATCCCACGTCCGGCCCCTGGCGGTTAAGTGTCGTCGGATCGTGGGCGCGCCAGAAAATGTCCAGCAGTGTTTCGTACGAAACTTTCGAAGGATCGTAGACGATTTCAACCGCCTCGGCGTGGCCGGTGTCTTTGTAGCAAACTTCCTTGTAGGTCGGATTCTCGGTTTTTCCGCCGACATAGCCGACGGTCGTATCGATGACCCCGTCAATCTGCTGATAAATCGACTCAACGCCCCAGAAACAACCTGCGGCAAATACGGCTTTTTCCATCCCGGCCTCCTTTTGTTCCGCGAAAGCCCCGGATATCGCAACCGCCAACGCAAATAGTATTATCCTCATATTCATAACCAACTCCTCGGCATGATTGGACGGGGGGACTGAGTAATTTGCGTTCAGTTTTGTGCAGGAAATTATTTTTTGCGGGGTTGCCCGATCCAGCCCACGACCGCCAGAATCAGGTAGATACCCGCCATAATGCCGGAAAACTTCCAGATTTCTTTCTGCTTCTGGTACAGTTGAGCGGCGGAGTAGCGAACGATCGGAATGCCACCTTCGCGCAAGTCGTAGATATGTCTTTTCCAAAATTTGGGAAAACGCCGGACGTAACGCAGTTGCACCGGGGTTCCCGCCGGCACGTTTTCCAGCGCGTTTTTGAAATAGGATTTGTACTCCATATAGTAAAGCTGCTCGCGGTTTTTAACGACGGCGTAGATCATCAGCTCGTCCTGAATGACATCGAACTTCTTACCGCTTTGCCATTTCTTGACGCGGTAGCGGGTATACTGTCCCACGTCCTGTTTCAGTTGGGTTTCGGACGGAAGAATTGCATTATCAATAACAACCGCCCAGATAAAGAGACACAGAATGAACATGCCCAATAGATATTTCCTCATCGAGATCTCCTTCGAGCCGCTGGCAAAACCTCCCGGTTTTGTGCGGCAGTTGTTTGGTTCCTGGTTCTTAGTTCTTAGTTCCTGATTATCAGGAAGAATCTATTGATCCTGCATATCCGGCACTATCAACCATCAACCTATCACTTATCAACCGGAACTTGCCTTAGCAAGTTCCTCCTCTAATTCTTCAAGCTATGGATTGGCGCCGGGATCCGTCCGCCAAACCGCACAAAACGTGCCGATTGCCCTGTATTGCGCACTGGCAATACCACACTTTCGCCGAAAAGTCCCCCAAAAGAGACAAATTCACCTGCCGCCTTTCCGGGTGCGGGAATCAAGCGCGCCGCCGTGGTTTTGGAGTTGATCACCCCGATCATCAGTTCGTCCGCAATGATTGCCGCAATGGTTTCGGAGGGTGTATCTCCTGGAATCGGAACCATATCAAGGCCCACTGAGCAGACGCAGGTCATGGCCTCAAGTTTTTCAAGAACGAGGCAACCACTCTCCACCGCCGCGGCGAGCTCCGAATCCTCCATCACCGGAATGAACGCACCGCTCAGGCCGCCGACGCTCTGCGAGGCGAAGGACCCGCCTTTCTTCACCGCATCGTTGAGCATGGCCACAATAGCCGTCGATCCCGGCGCGCCGATTTCGTCGACGCCGAGTATCTTTATTATTTCCCCCACGCTGTCGCCTACGGACGGGGTAGGAGCGAGCGAAAGATCGACCACGCCGAACGGCAGGTCAAGCTCCGCCGCCACCTGCCGCCCGATCAACTCGCCGCGACGTGTCACGCGGAAGGTGGCTTGCTTGATCTCCTCGGCGAGATCATCCAGTCCCAGGTTGTCGGCACCTTCAGATGCAATCCTGCGTTCCAGCGCCCGGGCAATCACGCCGGGTCCGCTGACGCCTACGTTGATGACGGCCTCGGCTTCACCCAGTCCGTGAATCGCACCGGCCATAAACGGGTTGTCGCCCGGTTGATTGGCAAATACCACAAATTTGGCCGCCGCAAAACCGCCGCTGTCCGCACTGGCTTCCGCCAGATCTTTCACGGTCTGGCCGAGCAGTGCGACTGCATCCATGTTCAGCCCGTGGCGCGTCGAGGCGGCATTGATCGACGAGCAAACCTTGCTCGTAGAGGCCAGGGCTTCCGGAACCGCTTCAATCAGGCTTGCATCACCACGTCCGATCCCTTTTTCGACGTTGGCGGAATAGCCGCCGATAATATCGATACCCACTTCCGCCGCCGCATTGTCGAGCGCCTTGGCCAGCAGCACAAAACCGGCGCGATCAAAGCCCGCACCGATGTGCGCTACCGGCGTAACTGAAATGCGCTTGTTGACGACCGGTACGCCATATCTTCCGCCGATATCATCGCACGTTTCGACAAAATCACTCGCCAACCGCTTGATCTTGTCTTCGATGTTTTGCGCTGTGGTTTCGACGGCATCTGTCCGGCAGTCAAGCAGACTGATGCCCATCGTTACAGCACGCACATCCAGATTTTCCTTCTGGATCATTTCAACGGTCTTGAGAATCTGGTCGGATCGAATCATTTTGTTCCCTTGGCATGGGGCATGGCGCATGGGGCATAGAGTTGCTTTCCCCGCTTGCTCCCACTTTCACGTTTCAACTCATATTTCATTCGTCGCCCTGAAAATATCATTGTGCTGCAGCACCAGGTTGAGGCCACTCTCTTTCCCGAAGGTTGAAATCTCCTCCTTGAAGGTATCCAGAGATTGGATTCCCGAAAGATCGAGCTGCAGCATCATCGTGTACTGGTCGGCCTCGACATGCGAGGCGAGGTCGAGGATATTCACCCCGCGCTCGAAGCAGAAGCGAGAGACCTGCGCCACCAGCCCGACGCGGTCACGCCCGACGGCGGAAAGCACGTAGGCGTTTTCCGTATTTTCGGTTTCCGTCAGCGAACCTTCGTGCAGCGCAACCGACACCTGCGAAGCCGTCGCTTCGGCCAATGCCGACTTCACCTCTTCAACGGTAACCCTGGAGGGGAACCCTGCGATCAGGATCATCGTAAAATAGCCGCACAGCACCGATTCGCGTAAATCGGCCAGATTTCCGCCCAGTTCACTGATCCCCGCCGTCACTTCTGCCACGATCCCCGGGCGATCCTTCGCCATCACGGAAATCGCCATAATCTGCTTGCCTGCCATGCCATCCGCCCTTTCCAAAGAGTGGCGAGGACTCTATCCTCGAACTTCCGGCCATTGGAACAAAAAAAATGCGCATTATTCCCGATTGAATATTGGGTTTTGCCCAGGATAGTTACCGCAAAGATGTAGCGACGTAACAGTTTAGCGGAGTCCGCCGGGCTTATGATGTGTCGGGCGGCGGGATATTTTCGGTCCGATATAGATTTTCGGTGGGGGTATTTTCTCTGTTGAGTAACAGGGATTTTAATAATTCAATCGGATCTTTGTTTTGC
>JAUVCG010000033.1 GCA_030595785.1 Kiritimatiellales bacterium
CCTGATTCTCCGGGTTTGTAAGGCATGGTGGTACCGTTGAAATCGTTAAAGGCATTGAAGCCGTTCAATGTAAGGGGGGAAATCAAATGGCGACCGCGAATGGACGCCAAACAACGCGAATGGTTCCCCACAGGGGGCGCAGAGGAAGAAAGAAAAAGGCGGCTGGAGAATCCACCCGCCCGTTATGATGAATACCCCAAGACTAAGGAGTCAGCGGCGGAGCTGCCTCGACCCGGCAGAATCGGTTGGTTTCCGTGACGCCTACGACCTGGATGATCTCCAATAACCTGTCCCCGTCCATCGGCTCCATCTTGATGCCGGTTATCATAAGATCGATATGATTTTCCTCGAATACCGCAAGAGCAGCTCGTCCGTGTTCTGCAAGGAGGATGTCATAATCCTTTTTAAGGATATTGCGCATGAGTAACAGAATTGTTGGGTCATCATCCACCATCTCCTTGATTTGATCCGACACCGATGGATTGGTGCCAGAACCGGAGAACACCACGATGGGAACGTGGTATATCTCCTTTGCATGGGAGATGAGATGCAGAACATCGCCATACCGCTTTAATGTGTCTGGAGGAATAGTATTGAGAATCTGTACTGTTGAGGTGGAAAATTCTTTCGCATTGTACTTAAAGTCTCGTCACTCTCGCCATTTATGGCGGGTCGTTTCGAACCGCCTTTTTTCTTGCCTGGTCGGCCTACTCAGCGATGGGCTGATCCGCCCCTTCGTCGGCCGCATCCCCATCGCCCATTCTCTGGCCGCAAATGTTTCGGCAGTCGTAGTCATCGACCGAATAGGGCTTGAGCACCCCCTGGCAAGCGCCCTGCTGATCAAGAGCGCGCATGAAAAACACAAATTCGCGAAGCAAGAGGTCGTATTTTTCCTGCAGGGCATAGATACCTTCACGAAGCTCTTCGCTATAGTGGTGGGTGAAGACCAACTCCCGGATTCCACGTGCGCGGATAATTTCTTCAAGCTGGTCAAAGTTGCCCAGCACAGGATAGCCGTAGACGATTTTATTATGGAGCATGGGGTTGTCATCAATCAGCCCGACAATCTTTCTCGGAGCCTTTTGCTGGTCGGCAAACGACGCCTGCCGCAAATACAGGATGGCATTTTCACCTGCGCCCAGGATCAGGCTGGGCAAATCGTGATCGGAATCAATCGAGCAGCGCAACCAGGCATTCAAATCGCGGACAACGCGTAGCGATACCCGCCCCCCGACAATGCCGACGGCCGAGACCAGAAAGTGGAGCGACAAAGCCACCGTCAACTCGTAGAGCGTGAGGTCGATGATCCAGAGCAAGGCAACGAATGCCAACGCTTCACCTGCCGCGAGCTGCAACAGCAACACCAACAGCTGCGATATGCGTGAACGCGTCCAAACCGTTTTGTAGACCCCGTAGAGATAAATCGTCGCAAACGGAATCATGATACAAACCGACATCAACTCCAGGGTAATGGGATATGACATTACCTCGCTGAAAACAAGCTGAGTGGACAGCATCAGGAGCGCGAAATCCCACCCAATGGCGACGAACAAGGTTACGATACTGCGCGGTCGGTGCACGCCCAGAAGCACCGCCTGTGTGGAAGTCCACATTTCGACTTGTGCCAGCTGCCGTACAATAACGTGCAAACCGACAATCATACCGATCATGATGAGTGCCGTGCGATTTGAGGTCATGGCGGTCGCGCCCAGCGCCACTATGCATACGATAATCGCCGCGACATAGAGAGAGATGGCCGCTCTGCGCTGCGTCATTCCACTGCGCAAGAGTTTGTGGTGGATATGATCCAGGTCCGGGCCAAATACCTTGCAGGCCAGCGGGTCGTTCCGGATGATCGAGACCAGCTTGCGCGCCACCCGGCGCCAAACCGCCATCATAACGTCGAATACCGGCACGCCCACCGCCAGGAGCGGAACCAGCAACGCCACCATCATTGACTGCTTTATATTCGCCTTGAGTGATACAGCCGCAAGCATGAAGCCGATAAACATACTGCCGCAGTCCCCCAGAAAGATGGAGGCCGGGTTGAAGTTATAGCGAAGAAAACCGAAGCAAGCCCCCGCCAGGGCCACGAGAACCAAGGCATCTGCGGGCTGGCCCAGAGAAAGCAACATACCTGCAAGCCCCGCACTGGCAATCAGCCCCAACCCGGCACAGGCCCCGTCAATGCCGTCAATCAGGTTGAACGCATTGATCAACAGCGTAAACCAGAAAAGCGTTGCCCCAAGGTTCACGATCCATGGCAACTGAATATGCAAAAAGGCCTGAAAGGTAAATCCCCCGAAAAACATCAGCAACGCAACTGCAATCTGGCCAAGGAACTTGAGCCAGGCGTTCATTCCAAAACGGTCGTCGAACACACCAAGAAGAAGAAGAGCCAACGATCCGGAAAATATAAATCCCCATTCCCGAAGCTGGGTTGATCCGGCCAGATTCCGCCATGGGCCGAAAAACACCACGACCAGCGCAATATGTGTTGCCACAAACACAGCAAACCCGCCGCAGCGGGGAATCGGCACCTTATGGATGCGGCGCTCCGACGGTTCATCCACTAATCCCAGCGAGGGGGCCATCTTCTTAACGAGTGGAACCAGCAGCCAGACGGCGACCAAAGCGACCAGAAAAACGACGATGTATTTAACGATGAATTCCATTACGCGGAGCAGTTTAGATCAACTCCCCTGAGAAAAAAAGCCTTTCACCGACTCTCTTTGCCGACCACAGGAAACCGGTAATCAGGCCTAGCCAAACAATACCTGTTTTGTTCTACTTCTCCTCTCATGACAACCGACGGAAACAATTATAACGGAATCCACATCAACCTGCTCCTCGCTGGACGACCGTGTCTCGTCGTCGGCGGCGGAAAGGTGGCCTGGCGCAAGATTCAGCTGTTGCTGGATGCCGGAGCCCAGGTGTCCGTCGTCAGCCCGGAAGTCTCCCCGGAAGTGGCCGAACTCATTGAAAAAAGCCTTATCACCCATGATGTTCGCCCCTTCGAGGCACACGATGTGGAGGGGGCGACCCTCGTATATGCCGCCACCAACAGCCGAGGCGTCAACCGCAAGGTCCTCGAAAACTGCCGCGAAAAGAACATTCTCTGCTGCTGTGTCGATGGAAATTGGGCGCAAAGCGACTTCACTACACCTGCCATCGCCCGACACAACCAGCTTACGCTCTCCGTCTCTTCCGGCGGAAACGACTGCCGCCAGTCCAAGCTGGTTAAAAACAGCCTGGAACGCCACCTGAAGATGATGGATGCCGCCAACCTGGTCGTGGTCGGCACCGACCATAACCACCTGACGGTCGAGGAGCGCGAGCCCTACCATCTCACCGGCCACCGCTTCGAACGCGCGGGCTTTATGATCATGCAGCTCTGGGGTATCCACGAATTCATGATCCTCAACACCTGCAACCGTGTGGAAGTAATTGCCGTTGTTTCAGACGAGACCGTGGAGAATGGTATCCTGCGCCATGTCATGGGCTTCCCCTCCCTGAAGGAAGACAAGTATTATCTCAAATCCGGCCGGGCGGCCTACGAGCATCTCTGCCTTGTTACCGCAGGGATGCTCTCGCAGACCCCTGGTGAAAACCACGTTACCGCTCAAATGAAAGAAGCCCTGGAATCCGCCAAACAGCGTAGATGGGCCGGCAACATGATTCAAGAGTGGGTCTCATCCGCCCTGCACGTTTCAAAAGATTTGAAGAATCAGGTTGCGCCGCTGCTGCACAGTTACGAAATCGAAGACCTCGTGTTGAAGTATCTTGAAGCCAAGGGCCAGGACCTCGCCTCCGCCACCATCATGGTGCTTGGCACGGGCACCATTGGCAAAGGCCTCGTCAAGGACCGCCTTTCCAAGGCGGAAAAAATCATTTGGTGCTACCACGTCAATAAACCCGAAACTCCAAAAAGCCGGGAAGGCAAGGTCGAACTCTGCACCTTCAACGACATGAAGAACCGGATCACCGAGGCCGATATCATCGTCAGTGCCGCCGATGCACCCGGCCATATTCTGCACATGGCCCACGCCCCGTTCTTCAATCAGGAACGTCCTGTCATGGCCATCGACCTCGGTATGCCGCGCAACATTGATCCCGAGCTCGACGATCTCTCGTCCGACGTTACCATCGTCGACCTCGACGGCCTGAAATACTGGTACCGCCGCGAGCTCGCCGATATGAATGACATTCTCGCCCGGTGCCGCGCCATTGTTGCCGAACACCAACACCTGTACGAAAAAATCGCCAAAAGTTACAGGATCGGTGAGGAGCCGGCTTCGTCATAGCCAGCGAGCATGTGCCTGCCCAATTCCAGACCACCTGACCTCGGCTTCTTTTAATCTGATCCCCATTTACCGACCGCCTTCCGCAATACCCCGTGGTAGAGGGGGTTTCCGAAGTGCGGGTCCGGTGTTCTGAATTCATGACAGCTAGAATCTGTGTGGCACAACCCGCTTTAACAAATGTGCGCTGCTGGCGGGCAATCGCCGGTCTGCTTTGAAGCCCGGGATATCCGCGGGGATCAGATGCCACTTCCTTGCTTGAAGACGAGGTGCAGGCCGCATTCCTTTTGTTCGGGGCTTTCCCACCACCATCGCCCATCGCGCTCGTCCGCGCCCCGCTTACAGGGACGCGTGCAACAGGCACATCCGATCGAGAGGTAGCCTTCGTCATAGAGCCGGTTGTGCGGGACGCCGTGTTCCTCCACATAATACCACAGATCGGCCTTCGACCAGTTAAGCAGAGGGTTGACCTTCACCAATCCCGGGTGCACCGGGTCGGCTTCGATAAACCGCAGGCGGGTGCGGATCTGGCTCTGGTCAAGGCGGCGACCCGTGATCCAGGCGCTGTAGCCTTCAAGAGCACGGCCCAACGGCTCAACCTTCCGGATGCCACAGCATTCTTTACGATTTTCGGGGCTCTCCTTGAAGGAAAACATACCCTTCTCGGTTTCCAGGGTTTGGACGGCCTCATGCTGCGGGAATACCCATTCGACGTTGATGCCGTACTTGCTCCGGATCGATTCGGAGCATTCGTAGGTCTCTTCCGGAAGACGCCCGGTGTCGATCGAAAAGACCCGTATCGACTTGCCGGTCTGATGGAGCATATCGAGCAACACCAGCCCGCCGAGCTGAAAGCTGGTCGCCATGCAAATATCGGCGCCAAAATGGTCAATGGCCCGCGAGAGAACCTCCAGCGAATCCTTCGGGCTCACTCCGTTGAACAGATGTTTATATTCGTTCATAGATTCAGGCCGTTACGGGTTCGGTAATCAATGAAACCTTCTGGATGCTGATGGCATCGACCGGACAGGCGGCAACGCAAGCGCCGCAACGAATGCAATCCTCCTGGTTGATCCAGATCATATTAACGTCATCCGCCTTCTCTGCGATATCCCACCCGACAATACGCCCTTCGTCGTCGTGATGGAGCTCCTTCACTTTCAGAATACATTCGGGACGCGGCTTGGCCTTTACGCACCAGTCGCAATAGATGCATTTATCGGAATCGATCTCGTATTTGTAGTGGCACTGGTAGCAGCGCTGGGCTTCGTCGATGGACGCCTCTTCGCCGAAGCCCTGCTCAACCTCGGTCGGCAGGTCGCGCTCTTCCAAACCGACGGTTGGCATAGGCTGCAACGGAACGGCGTCCATTTCGCGGATGCGGCCGGAATCGGTTACGTCTTCGATCCTGGCGAAGTCCTTCAGACGGGTTTGACCGGTCAGGAACTGGTCGACCGCGCGCACACAGCCCTTGGCATGGCCGATGGCCTGGATCAGCGAACTGGCCCCGGTGGCAAAGTCGCCAGCGGCAAAAATCCTTTCACGTGCCGTGGAGAAAGCGGTTCCGCTCTTGAGCCATCCGTCTTCTTCAACCAGTTCGGCTTTGAGCGCATGGTCAATCCAGCGGGTATCGGGGAACTGTCCGGTGGCCAGCAGGACGGTGTCGACCGGAAGCTCGAACTCGCTACCGGCGATATCTATCGGGCGACGGCGACCGCTGGCATCAGGTTCGCCCAGCTCAGTGCGAACAAATTGCATGGCAATTACCCTGCCCTTTTCACCGACATAGGCCTTCGGGCTCACCCTTGTTTCGAGCGGGATATGCTCGTGTTCCAGCTCTTCGATCTCGCCGGGAGTCACGAGCATTTCATCAACCGAGCGCCGGTACCAAACCCCGACGTTGCCCTTCGGGATACGCAGAATCGATCCGGAGGCTACCTTGTCGGCTTTTTCCTCTTCGACCTGAACGGTAGTGGCACCGAGTCGGCGGGCCGTGCGCGCGCAGTCCATGGCCGTGAAGCCGCCGCCGATCACGACGACCTTATCCCCGATTTCGGTCGAACCGGCTTCATTGACTTCCAGCAGAAAGTCGAGGCCGTGGCGGATACCTTCCAGCTCCTTGCCCGGCAGGTCGAGCAGGTTTGGTTGTAACGTTCCCGCTGCCATCACGACGGCGTCATTGTTACCGGTGAGTTCGGAGAGTGTGATATCCTTTCCAATCTCTGTATTGCAGATGATCTCGACGCCCAGCGCGGAAATCTGTTCGATTTCCTTGTTGATGAGATCGCGCGGCAGACGGAAGACCGGAATGCCCTGGTTCAGCATTCCGCCGGGGATGCTATGCTTTTCGTACACCGTAACATTGTGCCCGAGCAGTGCGAGCTGGCGCGCGGCGGCAAGGCCGGCCACGCCGGAGCCGACCACGGCTACGCGCTTTCCGGAATCCTCGAACCATTTGTCCATGATGACGAGATCCTGCTGCTTGAAGTCGGCCGCAGAGCGCTTTGAAAAGCAGATCGCCACCGGCTCACCGAGATCATCCCATCCGTGGCGGCATTCCGACTCGCACGGACGCGCGCAGACGCGGCCCAGCACGGCGGGGAATACATTGTCGCGCAGATTGATCATATAGGCTTCTTCGTGTCGCCCTTCGTAGATGGCTGAAAGATAGCCGGGAATATCGGTTGCGGCCGGGCAGGCTTTTTGGCAGGGAATATTCTTCCCAAGCCAGTCAAAATCCTTCGGTGTGTCAGCCTTTCCTTTAAGTTTGGAAAGCGCGCAGGAACGGAGGGGGGCATCGACCGCGTCGCGCTGTTCATTCCAGCCGCCGATTTTATAATCCTGCGGCGTGAGGTGTGCATCACCATCCTTGTTCTGCCGTTTGGCGGAATTGATAATCTCCTGCATCTTCGGATTGGTGCTGCCCTGCATCAATGCGCGGGATGCGAATACAACGGCTGAAAAAACATCGCCGCGGGCATAGTCGCGGTGGTGGTGGGCAAGCGCGATCAGTTCGCAGACCTGCGTGTCTTCCGGCACACCTTGGCGGCAGAGCAGTTCCACCGCCTCATCACATAGCCCGTCATCAATCAGCTGTTTGGCTTCGTTCAGCAGCTGTTTCATTTTACCCACTCCTTAAACTGATCGATACCCATGCGCTCGTAGAAGTCGACAAAAAGTTCGTCCTCGCTGCTACGGTTTTCGAGGTAGGTATCAAGGATCTTCTTCACGGCAGGTACGATTGCTTCGGCCGGTGCGTCGCAGAGATATTCGGCAATCCTGCCCGCTTCGCTGAGCTTACCGCCCACAAAAATGCTGTAGCCTTCCGTGCTTCCTCCGTCCGGGCTGCGGGTACGGGTGCCGCGCAGACCGATGTCCGCAATCCACGCATGGGCGCAGTTGTTCGGGCAGCCGGTAATATTGATGCGCAGTGTGCCGACCGACTTCCAGTATTTCTCATCGTTTGCCAGCGCATCGTAGAGGCTATGATAGGCATCCGGCGAATCGGAGACCGCCATCTTGCATAGGGTTGTGCCGACGCAGGCAACAATGTCAGGCAGATGTTCGTGGCCTTCCGTGCGGAAGCCAGCCTCCTGCAGTGCTGCCAATAGAGCATCAACGTTTTCGTTCGGCACATCGTGCAGCTCAATGTTCTGGCGGTTAGTGAACATCAGGATCCCGCCGCCAAGCTCGTCGGCCAGTTGCGAAAGAGCGCGCGATTCCGCCGTCTTGAGCTCCGAGCGGGAAATCATGATTCGCACAATGCTTCTGCCGGCTTCCTTCTGGGGAATGACGGCTTCGCCGTTAATGGACATTCTCCCAATGGACGGAACTGAATCCCTGGCATATTCAATTTGATCCAGACCCTGAACACCGCTTTCCTTCATGATCTCCATCAGCACGTCGCCGAACTTTTTTGCGCCCATGGTATCAACCACCACTTTGAGGCGGGCATGCGCGCGCTTGTGGCGATCACCATGGCGCCGGAAGGCTTCGATAGCGGCACGGGTGACATCGAGCACCCGGTCTTCCGGTACCCAGTCGAAAATCGCCTTGGCCAGATAGGGTCGGGCACCAAGGCCTCCGCCGGCGTGGTATTTCCAGCCCACCTCACCATTGCGCTCGAGCGGAACCCAGCCCTGGCAGTTCATCAGCGTCTGCGCGAGTGCGTCATTACTCGATGCCACGCTGATCTTGTGCTTGCGCGGAAGATTGCGCTGATTCTGGATTTCATCATCGTCGGCCATGGCCCTGATCAGCTTAAGCGAGTCCCCCACCTGTTCTGGACCGGCTCCGGCGAGGGAGTCACCGATAATGTTTCGCGGCACATCGCCGCACCCGTTTTTGGTCGTGATTCCGACTTCGGCCATGCCTTCGATGACCTTGTAGATGTCCTCCTTGCGGACCCAGTGGAACTGAAGCGTCTGGCGGGTGGTGATGCAAAGTTCGCCCTGAGCATACTGATCCGCCAGTTCAACCGCTCTGTCAAACTGGGTGGTGCTCATGCGCCCGCCGGGAGTCACGACGCGAATCATAAAAAAGCTGGGCTGAAGCTGGTGATAGACGCCGCTCCACTTGAACATGGCGAGTTCGTTCGGCGTGATTTCTTCAAACGGCCGCGTTGCGATCTCACGAAAATCGAAATCCGGATCGATCTCCAGCTTATCCTTTTCCACCTGTGTTAATCCGGGTTGTGCCTTCATTTTTTGCCTTTGTTTGGTGCGCTTTATGTTCGGGCGGAGGGACAATGCCATATAACATGATCGTGTCAATAATATATTTAAGTCATACTTGTTATACGCAATTTAGTTTCTGCAGGAAAATCCTTGAAAAGCTATGCCTATCGCCTTGTCTCCAGTATTGATATTGCTGTGTTGCAAAGGAAAAGCAAATGATTAGGCCAAAAATACCACTAAAAGCCGGAACACGACCGAGCAACCTTGCGCTCACCCAGGCGCGCGGGGCGCTCGACCGAATTGAAGGCATACTTGAAGGCGTAGCCTTTGAAATGGTGTCGATCACTTCCATCGGTGACACCGACCGCACCACCGACCTGCGCGAAAGCCCCGCCGACTTTTTCACCCGCGAGCTGGACGACGCCCTCCTGCGCGGCGAGATCGACCTCGCGGTCCACAGTGCCAAGGATCTTCCTGAGCCCATGCCCGAAGGTATTGACTGGTTCTGGCTTCCCTGGCGTGAAGAACCGCGCGATGCTTTGATCCTCTCTAAAGGCCGGAAGATTTCCGACCTGCCCGATAATCCCGTCGTTGGTGTCAGTTCCGAGCGGCGCGCGGAGTACTGCACCGGGCGCTTCCCCGACGCGATTCAGAAAATCATTCGCGGCAATATTGATGAACGTATTGCCCAGGTTGATGATGGCACCTACGACATCGTCATTATGGCCGCTGCCGCGCTCCTTCGCCTCGGAATCGAAGAACGCATTACCGAATGGATTCCGCTCGATGAACTCGAGGTTCCCGGCGGCCAGGGCTATCTCGCCATCACCTTCCGGGAGGGCGATAAAAAAATGTGCGCCCTGCGCGACCTCTTCTGCCAATCTGTCACCTTAGCCGGCGCGGGTGTCGGCAATCAGGCGCTCTGCACGGTCGCCACCCTGCGCGCCCTGCAGCGTTGCGACATCTGCCTCCACGATTCGCTCATTGATAAAACCCTGCTCGACCACCTCCCCCCGCATGCTCAGGCCATCGATGTCGGCAAGCGCTGCGGAGCGCACAGTAAAGAGCAGCACGAAACCACGAAACTGATCTGCGAATGTGCCCGGCAAAGTAAACGCGTTGTGCGCCTTAAGGGGGGCGACCCCGGCATCTTCGGCCGCCTCGCCGAGGAAACCGAAGCGCTCGAAAGACTCGGGATCCCCTTCCGCGTCATCCCGGGCATCAGTGCGCTGCAGGCCGCTACCACCGGCACCGGCATGCTGCTCACCCGCCGCGATGTGTCGCGCGGTTTCGTCGCCCTCACTCCGCGTATGAGCGGCGGTGCCCTGGCACGATGCGATGCAGCGATGAAAGATAAGCTGCCGGTTATTTATTATATGTCCATCAAGGCAATCGAGCCGATTTCGATGCGGTTGCTCGAAGGCGGCCATTCGCCCGACACACCGGTGGCAGTCATCTTCAACGCCGGCGGAGAAGATGAAAGAATCATTAAAACCACATTGGGTGAACTTCCAAACCAGTCACTATCCCACTGCATCAAGCAACCGGGGCTCATCCTGGTTGGCGATATTACCTCCTATTCCTACAAGACCGAACTCGGCGCATTGCGCGGACGCAAGATCCTGCTCACCTGCAGCGAGGCTATTCAGGAAAAGGCTGCAGCCCTCGTCCACGACTTCGGCGGTCGGCCCATTCAGTTCCCGCTGATCAGACTTAAGAGCCGCTTCAACACCCGGCTCGATTGTACGGCGTTCAACTGGCTGGTTGTCACCTCCCCTTCCTCCGTCCGTTCATTCATGGAGATCGTGGCGCACCAAAAAATCGACGGTCGTACCCTGCCGAAAATTATGGTCTGCGGACGGGGCACCGGCGAAGAGCTCGCGAAATACGGCCTCTACGCCGAAGCGCAGCCCAAGTCCGACTTCAGCGCGGAGGCGCTCCTAAAACTGGCAAGAGAAACCTTAAAGCCCGGTGAAAAAATCCTGCGAGTCCGCTCCGACAAGGCTGGCCCTCAGTTCGCCGATGCTCTGCGAAAAACCAGGGTGGAAGTCGAAGATACGATCATTTACGACAATCAACAGATCGACCATGAGGAGCTTCCCGATTTTGATGCCCTCTTTTTCGCCAGCGCCTCCGCTGTCGAATCCTTTATTGATCAATGGAACGTTGAAGCCCTCACCGGAAAAACCACCTGCGTGATTGGATCTCCCACCGCCCAGGCGCTGAAAAAATATAAAATCCAGGCAAGCGTTATTGCTCGCGAGGCCACCGTGATGGGTGCTATCAATTCGCTTGCAGAACATTTTGTAGGAGAAGAGTTATGTTCCCCGAAACCAGACTAAGACGCCTGCGCCAAAGCGCGGGGATTCGTAAGATGCTCGACGCTCCACTGCCCGGCCCCGAAAAGTTTATCTGGCCGGCCTTCGTGATCGACGGCGCGGCCAAGCGCGAGCCGATCGAGTCCATGCCGGGACAGTCGCGCCTGAGCGTCGACCAATTGCTGCTCGATCTTGAACCGGTCGTAGAATCAGGCGTGGGCGGGGTTTTGTTATTCGGTCTCGTTGAGGACTCCGAAAAAGATCATGTTGGAACGGCCGCCTGCAACGATAAAGGCGCGGTCCAGTGCGCCATCCGCGAAGTAAAGGAAAGGTTCCCCGAACTGGTGGTGGCCGCCGACGTTTGTGTCTGCGCCTACACCGACCACGGCCACTGTGGCCCGCTCACCGAATCCGGCGACGTCGATAACGATGCCGCCAACGAAGTGCTCGCCAAAATCGCCGTCTCCCATGCTGCCGCCGGGGTGGATATTGTTGCGCCGAGCTCGATGATGGACGGACAAGTGCAAGCCATCCGCACCGCGCTTGATGCCAATGCGTTCGACCAGACGCTGCTGATGAGCTATTCCACTAAATTCGCCTCCGCCATGTACGGCCCGTTCCGCGACGCGGAAAAGTCGACGCCCGGCAAAGGTGACCGCAAGGGCTATCAGGCATCCTACGGCGACCTGCGCACTGCGGTGCGCGAATCGGAGCTCGACGAAGCAGAAGGGGCCGACATGCTGATGGTTAAACCGTCACTCTTTTACCTCGATGTGCTGGCCCGAATCCGCGAAATGACCGACCTGCCGCTGGCCGCCTACAACGTGAGCGGCGAATATTCCATGCTGCACGCCTGCGCCGAGCGCGGCTGGGGTGATCTCAAGGGCATGGTGCAGGAATCCACCGCCGCACTCGTTCGCGCCGGCGCCGACATCCTGATTTCCTACTGGGCCAACCAATACAACGCCCTCTTCCGTGACTGATCCAACGGAAACCGTTGCGCTGACTTCAACCCCTCCCTACAGCGTTACCGGCGAACTCTATCTCTCCAAAGCGGACACCAATGCTCCGGGCCTGCGCAATCCTGTTCTGGTGGTGGAGGGCTTCGACATCGACAACAGCATGAACTGGCCGGAACTCTACGATCTGCTGAACCAGGAAACCCTGGTGGAAGATCTACAGACCTACGGGCGGGATCTGGTCATTCTGAACTTTGCCGACTCCACCGCCGACATCCTGGCCAACAGCGCTCTGACCGAAAACGCCATCAACTATGCCATCAATAATGAACCGCACGTGGAGATCAATGTCCGCAATAAGCGCTGGGTTATGCGCGCTGTATTGGAACACCAGGATACCGACGGCGACGGATACGATGACTATCAGGAATATTTATTGGGCACCGCGTACGACTCTGCGGATAGTCTACTTGGCGTCTATGCGGTGATCGAAGTATTCCTGACCGACACCGAAGAACTTTCCGGCTTCTTGAAGATAGGAAGCCTATCCTTCCACGCCGAATTTATAGATGCAGGTCTGGGTATAGGTTTGGCCCGGGGCAAGCTCGGTGCTCGGGAACGCCGGCTGGTTAGGGCTGTCGGGCCAGTGCTGGGTTTCGAGGCAGAAACCTTCCTGCTTATTGTGAATCGCGCCGCCCTTTCCCCTGATGGTATCGAGGTAGTTTCCGGTGTAAAACTGTACGCCGGGCTCGGTGGTCCAGCACTCGAGCATGCGGCCGCTGCCCGGTTCGGTCACCGACGCGGCGAGGGTCAGTTCACCTTCGGTGGCTTGGTTGATACAATAGTTATGGTCATAACCCAGGCCCTGCACCGCATCGATGTTTTTCCCGATCGGCGTCGGAACCCTTAAATCCATCTCGGTTCCGGCCACGATACACACTTCACCGGTTGGGATGGAAGTATCGTCGACGACCGTGTAGCGGCTGGCATTGACGCGGATCGTGTGCTCGCGCACGGATCCGCTGCCAGCCAGGTTGAAGTAGCTGTGGTTGGTCAGGTTGAGGATGGTTTTTTTATCGGTCTCGGCGGTATAGTCCAGCCGCAGTTCACCATCGTTGTTCAAGCTATAGGTCAATGTAACCTTAAGCGTACCGGGATAGCCTTCATCGCCATCCGGACTGGTGAGCGACATCCTGACGGCATCACCTGCAATCTCGGCAGCCCACATCTTTTTGTCAAAACCGACCAGCCCGCCATGCAATGCGTTGGGAGCGTTGTTGACGGCGAGTGAATATTCGGCGCCATCGAACGCGAACTTCCCCTTGGCGATGCGGTTGGCATAGCGGCCGCAGCAAGCGCCGAAGTATGGATTGTCGGCACTCTGGTAGCCGGCCATGTCATCGAAACCCATCACCACATCGGCCAGCCGGCCATGGCGGTCAGGTGCTTCAACTGAAACAATCGTTGCACCATAGTTGATGATCTTGACCTTGACGCCTGCGGCGTTTTCTAAAATGAAGGCATCGACGGCCTGCCCGCCGGTTGTCTGTCCAAACGATTCTTTTATAACTGCCATTTCCTGCCTCCTTAGGATTCCACGCTGGTGTACAATATCTTTCCGTTATCGTCGTTGGTGATGGTGAACTCCTCCATGTGGAAGTGTGCATCAGAAACGAACGTAAGATGTCCTTCAAACTTTTGTTCGAGCTCAACCAGTGCGGCCTCGTCCTCCTTGCGCAGGCGGTCGAGCACGGTTGGATTAACGGTAATACGCATAGAGTGCGTGCCGTCGCGGTCCTTGCGCATGGATTCGCTGACCCGCCGCTGGATCTCGACACTCATGGAGAGCGGTGATTTAACCATGCCGCGCCCGCGGCAGTAGTGACAGTCGGAATACGACGAGGTAAAGATGCTTTCCTCGACGCGCTGGCGGGTCATCTCCAACAGCCCGAGTTGCGAAATCTGCAGCACGTTGGTGCGCGCGCGGTCTTTCTTGAGCGCCTCCTTAAGCGTGCGGTAGACGGCGTTCTGGTCGCGCTTGGCCCGCATGTCGATAAAGTCGACGATAACAAGCCCCCCGACATTGCGAAGGCGGAGCTGTCGGGCGACTTCATCGGCCGACTCCAGATTGACCTGCAGGATTGATTCCTCCTGCGACTTACTGCCCTTATGGCGGCCGGTATTGACATCGATGGCGATGAGCGCTTCGGTTTCGTCGAAGATAAGATAGGCCCCGGACTTCATCCAGACCTTGCGCCGGTAGGCGGACTCAATCTGCTTTTCAACGTCGAAATAGTCGAAGATCGGCTCCTCGCCGCCATACATCTGCACCCAGTTGCGCGAGCGCCGCGAAAACTTGGCGATGACCTGCCGGGTCTGCTCGAACATTTCGCGGCTATCGATATAGATGCGGTCGATATCCTCCGTAAGGTAGTCGCGCACAACGCGTTCGGCGAGGTTTGGTTCGCTGTAGAGCGTGCAGGGCGCGGGACTGTTCTTCATGCCGTGCTCGATGTCGTTCCAGATTTCGAACAAGGTGCGGGCATCGCGCGCAAAGCTGACTTTGCGTGTGCCGGACCCGGCGGTACGGACAATCACCCCGATATTTTTAGGGGTGGGCAGCCGCGATAGTATTTTCTTGAGGCGGTTGCGCTCTTTCACATCCTCGATCTTGCGCGAGATTCCCTTCAGATGCGTACCGGGCATCATGACCAGGAAGCGGCCGGGGATACTCAGGTTGGCGGTAACGCGCGGTCCCTTGGTGCCAATGGCATCCTTGGTGACCTGCACGATAATCTCGGACCCAACCGGGAATATTTTCTGCATTTCTCCGGGCTTGTATTTCTTGCGGCGGCGCGTGGAGCTTTTGGCGCGGACGCCCTCTTCGCGTTCAAGGCGCGCGGCATCTTCGGGAATCATGTCCCAGTAGTGGATGAAGGCATTCTTCTTGAGGCCGACATCCACAAAGGCCGCCTGCAGGCCATCCTCCAGGTTCTGGATTTTGCCTTTAAAGATACTCCCGACGATCCGGTTATCCTCCTGGCGCTCGATGTGGAAGTTATCCAACTTGCCGGACTCGAGCACGGCAACGCGTGTTTCGAGCGGCTCGATGTTGATCAGGATTTCCTTTTTCTCGGGCTTCCTTCCTCCGGCATCCTTATTTTTCTTAAACATGGTTTTCTCCTTATCTATTTCTACGGCGCTGGTAAACACTTTGCACCAGGCCGAGGGCAATCATTGTACTGACCATAAAGGACCCGCCGTAGCTCATTAGCGGCAGCGGCAGTCCTGTAATCGGCAGTATGCCGATGGTCATCGCAATATTCACAAACACATGGCAGAACAACATGGCGCCAATCCCCAGCGCCATGAGCCGCCCAAACTCGTCACGGGATCTAATTGAAACCCGCATGCATCTTCCCAGCAGCACGGAGTAGAGCAAAATAAAGACTGCCCCGCCCATAAAGCCGGTTTCCTCCGCAATTACGCAGAAGATAAAATCGGTCGGGGCCACGGTCCGGGGCAGGAAGCCCAGGATGTTTTGCGTCCCCTTTAAATAGCCCTTTCCATACAGCCCGCCGGAGCCCACTGCAATCTGCGACTGCAGCTTATTCCAACCCGCATCGGCCAGATCGTGATCCTTTGCGAGGAATACCTTGATCCGCCCCTTTTGGTACTCCTCCATGAACGGCATACGCGGCAACACGATCGCGGGCCGCTCCGCCGGAGGCATCGCTTCAATGGCGTCGGTCTTCTCGAACTTGATCCAAAAACAGACCGCCGCAATGAACACCAGAACCGCCGCAATACTGATCAATAGAAGCCTCCGTCGAATCCCCATGCAGAGCATGATGGCCAGCGAAATCGGCGCGAGCGTGAGCGATGTACTCAAATCCGGCTCGGCTGCAATCAGCAGGAACGGCACGCCGACAATTGCTAGGCAGATATAGAAGGTTTTCCAGTCGTCCACATCGCGCCCGGGAGCCGAGAGATAGGCTGAAAGTGCGACGACCACGGCAATTTTTCCGAGCTCAGAAGGCTGGAGTGTAAATTTCGGCAGGGGTATCCATCGGTGCGCTCCGTTCACTTCCGGGAACAGGAACACCAACAGGAGCAGGAGCACCGCACCGCCGTA
>JAUVCG010000128.1 GCA_030595785.1 Kiritimatiellales bacterium
GTGAGATAGCCGCATTTGGTGCATCGGTAGGGCTCGCCTTTTTCCTTGTCCCGCGCGTCTTCGCTAATGCGTGACACGCAGCCACCCAATACCGCCATTCCGGCCAACCCCACGCTTCCGGCCACCCATGTTTTATTGAACGCTCTCTTATTCATCTCAGTCTCCTTTTGTTATTTAAAATCAACTTGGCAGATCAAATTCGACAAAATGATTATGGACAGAATAATTAACCTAGCTAACTGCCCTCGAATTATTTTGTGAAAATCAGTCCGTCACGAAACTACAATTTCCGGCAAACCAGTGCGGCATTGATACCGCCGAAGGCGAAGCTGTTTTTCACAATCGTCCGGACATCGCGCTTCATGACTTCCTGCACATGTTGTATCCCTTCACATTCGGGATCAATGTTTTCGAGATTGAGGGTTGGATAAAGGGTCCCCTGCTCCATCATTTTGAGAGATGCAATCAGCTCGATCGCACCCGATGCGCCGAGGGTGTGGCCCATGTGGCCCTTAAGGCTGCTGACCGGAACCGTATTGCCAAACACATCCTTCAGTGCCTTGGCCTCCTCCACATCGCCATGCGTTGTGGCGGTGGCATGCGCACTCACATAGTCGACATCTGCGGGTTGAATATTGCTCTCCATCAGGACCTGGCGAATGCAGCGCACCATGGCATCGGCGTTCGACTGGCTGATATGCGCCCCGCTTCCGCATGTGCTGAAACCAAGTACCTCGGCATAGATATTGGCCGCGCGCGCCTGCGCCTGTTCCATCTCTTCCAGAACGAGAATACCCGCGCCTTCGCCACAGACCAGCCCGTCGCGGTCGCGATCAAACGGCCGCGGAGTGGTTTTAGGTGAATCGTTATGATGCGACGACGTGGCAAACAGCACATCGAACGAACCGGTGACCGTCGGGTGCAGTTCCTCGGCCCCGCCGCAGAGCACGCGGTCCTGCCGCCCCGACCGGATCAAGTCGAATCCGAGGCCCAGAGCCTGGAGGCCGGAGGCGCAGGCGGCCGCAGGGGCCAGCACAGTTCCGCTGATCCCCAGATACTGCGAAATATTCATCGCCGCCGTATGCGAAACACACTGAAAAAACTTGGTGGAAGGCAGCTGGGCTATATCGCGCTCAGGAAGGATCAACTCAAAGGTTTCGGTGATGCTCGCCGCACTGCCCATGGTAGAACCCACCACGCAGCCGGTTCGATCCGAAGCGATCAGCTCTTCATCAATCCCCGCATCGTCGAGGGCCTGCCGCGCCGCTTGCGCGGCAAACAGGGAAAGCCGCCCCATCGATCGGCGCTTCTGGCGGGGAATTTGCTTTTCATTTTCCAGCACAGCGGGTGCGCCCACCAGCGAGTGCAATCCCTGGTAGATTGACCACTCATCCATCCGTTGGACGGCGGAAGTTCCCTGCGCCAGCCCATCCATCATGGACTCAACCGTGTTGCCCAGCGGGGAAACAACACCCATTCCTGTAATTACTACTCTTTTCATACACAAGCCACCGCCTTCGTACTGCTCCTGCTCTTATTCTTAACACCAAGGCCGCAAAGTTCGCAAAAACTGCGTTGTCCACCTTCGCGACCTTTGCGTCCTTTGCGTCCTTTGCGACCTTTGCGTCCTTCTGTAGACTTATGTTCAGCTATCCAGTCGTTCTTTCACCATCAAGTCAAACTCTTCGCTATCCAACATACCGCGGCAAACAATAAATGACGAAACCATGGCTCCCATCATGCCCGGAAGTACCGAGCTTTGTCCGGCCGCATAGAGATTGCGAAGCGGAAGGCGGCCGAGCAAATTAAACTGCCCCATTTCCTGCTTCACGCCATAGGCCGATCCATCCGGCGAATTTAGGTAGTCGCGAAACGTCAGCGGCGAAGAACTGCCAAGCACCTTGAACCGACCTTCCAGATGCGGAAACTGGCGATAGACTCGCTCCATGATCCGCTCGGTTTTCCGTGTCTTGTATTCCGAATATGAAGCCGGCCTTTTCATGACGGAAGAGTCCGCCCATTCAGCCATATCTTCCGGGCAGGCGGCTTCGAGTACAGTCAGGGTGCGGCAGGGTTTTCCATCCGACACTTCCTCGCTGGAAATGCAGAACAGCATAGAATCCTCTTCGCGCCTCCCCGACTCGAACATTGCATTAAGATCCGCAGAGGGAAGCCCCAGTAAAATAAAGTCATCCAGCAACTCGTGATCATCACACACCCCGAACACCGCAAAAAACCCGAAGGAAGGTTTGAACCCTTCTATGCGATTGACGAAAGCCTTTCGCAGCTTTTCCCTGGGAAGCAGATCGAGAATGGCTCGCGGATGAATCGTCAGGACGGCATTTTTAAAATGGATCAGATCGCCCGAGTTCAGCCGGAATGCACCGACGCTCCCATCCTCGACCTCTTCGCAGGAAACAATGCGGCTTCTGCACCGGATTTCCACTCCGGCCTCTTCCAGTTTTTCGCGCAGCGCGGCGACAAAGGCGTCTCCCCCATTTTCCACGCGCACAATGCCATCGTGCATGCCCTGGCTCATCCGCGCATGATTGGCAAAGGATATCTCGGAGGGCGATGCGCCGTAGCAGAGGCAATAGCCTGCAAGCAGGGCCTTCAACTCGGCATTCTCAAAGAGTTCATCCAGCACATCGGCCAGGCAGACATAATCCTCGTCGGACATATGCATGGATTCCCCAATGGTTCGCAGGTTCATGCTGGTGGTCCTGGAACAAACCGAATCGAGCTTCGCAAAATAGGCGTCGATGGCATCTGCTTCATCCGGAAATGTGTTTAGAAGCTCACGAATCGATCCCTCCCGATCGATTGGAAAACGGTAGGTATTGCCCGAAGCCTCGAAAACAAAACGGGTACCATCGGAGCGGGAAAAAGAAACCGGATAGATTTGTTGCTCGATACCCAGCACCTTCAACATATCTAAAACCAGCCCGTCCGGGGCGAGTCCGCCGGTAAAATGAAAACCCGTGTCGAACGGCACTCCGTCCAGAGAAAAACGAGCCATGGATCCACCGATGGCCGTCGCCTTTTCCAGCACCAGCACACGACCCCCCTGACGGGACAGCAACAACGCCGCCGTAAGGCCGCTGATCCCGGCCCCTACCACGACATGGTCATATTTAAATTCAGCCACCCATTCCCCAAATAAACAATTATTCAATTAGCCGCGAAAGAACGCATAGATCGCAAAGAATACTGCTCTGCTTTTTGAGTTCTATGCGTTCTTTTGCGGCCAAAAATTAAATAGCTAAACCACCGTTTACGCCGATGACCTGCCCGTGGATGTAGGATTGCGCATCGCTGCACAGGAAATCGACCGTGGCGGCAACATCCTCCACGACCCCGAATTTATTCAATGGAATCAGCGGCTTGATCTCCTTAGCCGGCAGATCGGCGGTCATGTCGGTCTCAATCACGCCCGGCGCCACCACATTCACAAAGATATTCTTTTTTCCCACCTCGCGGGCGAGCGCCTTGACCGCGCCGATGAGTCCGGCTTTGGAGGCGGAATAGTTGACCTGTCCGGCCTGGCCAATCTGCCCGGCCGTCGAGGATATCGCCACAATACGACCGCGCTTTTCGCGGAGCATCGGGAAGAGAACGGACTTAGTGACGTTGTAGAAGCCGCCCAGATTGGTATCGAGCACCGCATCCCACTCATCCTTGGTCATCCAAACCATCAGGTTGTCGCGGACAATGCCGGAGTTGAATACGAGCACATCCGGGGCCTGCTTGTCGCACTTTTCCTCCAGCGCGGCACGCGTTGCTTCATAATCGGAAACATCGAAGCCCATGATTTCGCAGGAGCGGCCAAGTGCCTCGATTTCCGACTGCACCTCCTTTGCCGCAACCTCGTTGCTGTGATACGTCAACCAGATATCAAATCCGGAACCCGCCAGCTTGAGCGCAATCGCCCGTCCGATCCCCCTGCTTCCGCCAATCACCAATGCTGTTTTCATGGTCTCCAATTAGACCCGCAACTCGCCACGGATTCAATCAGATACTGGAATGAAAGCGTATTCGGACAGGATCAATAGAGTGTCTCTAGATAGTCTTCAATGGAGCCGGTCTCATACAGGTTAACCTTTACTTCGATTCGATCCGGCTTGCCGGACCATTCTGTCGCCCGTTCATTATCTGGCCCTGCTCGAAAAGCATTCGCCCAAGGAGCTGGCCCGTGCCGTCAAACACGGGCTGCGCTGTGGCGCATCAACCCGGGATGCCATTGCCCAGTTCCTCCCCCCAAGGCCGGAGCGGCGGCACACGCTGTTCAACCTGGATGGGCGGGAACAGCGGGCCGCCGAACGCCGCCTCAAGTCCGCCCGCTTTCCCGTCGTCAAAACGCTCGACAGCTTCCGCTTCGAAGCTCAGCCCTCGATCAACCAGCCCCTGGTGCGGGAGCTCGCCCATGGCGAGTTCATCAAGGAACGAGAGAACGTGCTGCTCATCGGCAACAGCGGAACCGGCAAGACCCACCTCGCCACGGCCTTGGCCTTCGCCGCCTGCCAGATGGGGTTCAAGACCCGCTTCTTCGGTGTCACTGGTCTGGTCACCCAGTTGCTCGAACGGCGGGAAGAGCGGCAACTTGAACGGTTTTTCAAACAGCTCGACCGACTCGACCTGCTCGTGCTCGATGAACTCGGCTACGTCCCGTTCTCGAAACTCGGAGCCGAACTTCTATTCGAAGTCGTCAGCCGGGCCTACGAGCGCACCAGCCTCGTGGTAACCGCCAATCTGCCCTTCGAGTCATGGACGGAAGTGCTCGGCTCCCAGCGGCTCACCGGCGCTTTGTTGGATCGGCTGACCCACCGGGTCCATATCCTCGAAGCCAATGGCGAAAGCTTTCGGCTGAAGGACTCAATGCGGCGGCAGAAACGGCAGCAAACCGAGAAGAAATCGTAGGAGAAATTGACACTCGCA
>JAUVCG010000109.1 GCA_030595785.1 Kiritimatiellales bacterium
GGTTTGGGTTTCTCCACCTTCGGCTTTGGTTTGGGTTTCGGAGTAGCTTTCGGTTTTGGTTTTGGCTTGGGTTTTACCGGCTCCGGGATGGGGGCGGGTTTCGGCTCGGGCGCAGGAGGCTCCGGATCGTCCATCTGTGAAACCTGCTCAACGCTCACCTGCGGGGCCGACGCGCCAAATTCGATGAACGTCACGATCTCCTTGGGTTTCGGCTTGAAACATCCCCGCATGAAAGGAATCACGGCCACCAGAAAAATAACGGCCGCATGCACGCCCACCACCCGCAGGGCTATCTTGCGTTGGAAAGGTGTCATCGGAACGTCTCCTGAAGTTCCGATGAATGGGATATGGGAGTATGGAAGTATGGGAGTGCGGGCTTTACCCCAACCACTCCTCTGCTCCACAACGCTCTCGCTCCTTCACTCCACCACTCCATTACTCCCCCACTCCGCTTTTATTGTTCCGCTTCCGTCACCAGAGCCATTCGAGTTATGTTTGCGTCGTGGAGAATCCGCATGATCTCCACCACGTCGCCATAGGCCAGCTTGCGGTCGGCGCGTACATAGATCGTCGTGTCCGGTTCTGCGGTGCTTACATCCATCATGGCCGCAACCAGTTCTTCCTTCGAAACCGGCAGATCGTCGAGGTAGAGCTGCTTGTCGAGGTTCAGGCTGATGGAGCGCGAAACGGCATCCTGCATATCTGCCGCCTTGCCCTTGGGCAGATTGATCGCAATCCCCTGCTCGATCAGCGGGAAGGTGATGATAAACGTAATCAGCAGGATAAACGTCAGATCCATCAGCGGCGTCATGTTGATGTCGCTGATCTGGCTCAATGAGACTAAGCTGGTTCTTCGGGCCATTTAGGGCATTTCCGGTTTTAGAATTTTTATTTTTGATTTGTGGGTCTGCGACCGCTTTAAGGAAAAGATTGTGAATGAAGTCGATATGAAAATGAGAACCAAGCGGTTTGCGCTTGATGTCATTCATTTGATTGCGCAACTACCCAAGACCGTGGAGGCGCGCGCGGTCGGAAATCAATTGGTTCGCTCTGGAACGTCGGTTGGGGCCAACTATCGTGCGGCATGCCGCGCGAAATCGAAGGCTGATTTCATATCAAAGCTGGGAACTGTTGAAGAGGAAGCCGACGAATCTTGCTATTGGTTGGAACTTATCATTGAGGGGAAATCCTTCCAGAGGAGCAAGTGGCTTCATTGCTGGAAGAGGCGAACGAAATAACCGCGATTATTGTAGCATCGCGAAAAACGGCAGGAGGCTCAAAATGAGGCCGTCGCAGACCCACAAATCAAAAATCAAAATTCTAAAATCGGAAATACATTAAATGGCGAGACGTACGAGCCTTGTTTCCCTCCAGCAGATCAGCGATATCAACATGACGCCGCTGATGGACCTGACGTTTATCCTGCTGATTACGTTCATCATTACCTTCCCGCTGATCGAGCAGGGGATTGCGATCAACCTGCCGAAGGGCAAGGCGGCGGATATGCAGGATGCCGTTTCGCGCTCCATCAGCCTGAACCTCGACCGCCAGCTCTATCTCGATGACCTGCCGGTTTCGAAGGAGGAGCTACTGGCGTCCATGGCCGAAATTGGCCTGAACGAACCGGACACGACGATCTATGTGCGCGCCGACCGCAAGCTGGCCTATGGCGACGTGGTGGAAATCATGCGGATACTCCACGAGGCGAACATTACCCGGATGGCGCTGGTGACCGAGGCGGAGTAGCAGATGAACGCTTTCCAGAAAAAGATAGCCTGGCGGGTGGTGGGAGTGCATGTGGCGGTTGTAGCGGTATTTTGGTTCTGTTCGGTCGTTCCTCGCTGTTTCAGGCCCAAGCCTAAGGAGATCGTGACGTTTATCGAATTTGGCGGCCCGGCTCCGCAGGTGGACGTCACGCCCGTTTCGCAGATGGCCGATCCGGAGCCGCCTGCCCCCGAGCCGAAGCCCGCCCCCATCCCGGAGCCGGTAAAACCGAAACCCGTGCCCAAACCCAAGCCCAAGCCCAAGGTGGAGAAACCGAAGCCCAAGCCCAAAGAGCCGGAAAATCCCAAGAAGAAAAAGTATACTGCTTCAAAGGATATCAAGATCGGCAAGAAGGTAAATGAGCAACCGACCAAGCCCGCGATCTCATCGTCGGATATCAAGAAGGCCCTGTCCGGAATTTCCTCCCCGGCAGTCGGGACAACGGGGAACCCCAGCCAGTTCAACGACTATTATGCACGGGTGATGAGCCTGTTCTACAACCATTGGAAGCCCCCGGCCACGTCCGCGGCGGGATCGACCGTCGTGCGGATTTCGATGCGTAAAAACGGCGGAATCACAAAAAGGGCAAAAATCAAGGGGTCGGGCGATGCGCTTTATGATAGAACGGTAATGGAGGCAGTGAATGCGGTGAGCGTCATGCCAAGGCCGCCATCAAACTATCCGTATGATTATGTGGAAGTGACCTTCACACTCGCTAACTAGAACCGGAATTTTGGAGAATTAAGGAATGAGAAGATTTTTTTTAATGGGGTGTGCTGCCCTGGTGTCGATGTCGGTGCTTGCGCAGCGCGTCGAGGTGCGGAAAAGCGGCGAGGGAAAGATTGCGATCAATCTGGCGTCGTACCGTACCGGTAGCGATACGGCCTCGCGGACGTTCCTGTCGGTGCTGAAAGCGGATTTGAACCGGTCGGGCTATTTTACGGTAACATCGGCCGGTGCCGAGCTGAACGTGGCGGGTTCCTGTGTTTCCAGCGGCAGCCGGCTGACCGCTGATTGTCAGGTATACAAGGTGTCCAATCGCCAGCGGTTGCTGGGCAAGTCCTATAAGCCCGACACGCCTGACCCACGCTGGCTGGCGCACAGAGTGGCCGATGATATCGTCTATGCCGTGACGGGAAAAAAGGGGATGGCCTCCGGCAAGGTTGCCGTGGTCAGCAACCGTACCGGGCGGAAAGAGCTGTATGTCTGCGATATGGACGGGAAAAATATCCGGCAGATCACAAAAGACCGCAGCATCGTAGTGGGTCCCGGCTGGACCCCGGACGCAAAGAACATTGTCTATACCTCCTATAAGCGCGGCTACCCGAATGTCTATCTGACAGGACGGAGCAAGCCGCTTTCGAGCCACGGCGGCCTAAACGCCAGCGGGGCGGTCTCCCCGGACGGAAAGAGCTTGGCGCTGATCCTTTCGCGGGATGGAAACCCGGAGCTTTACATCAAGAGCCTGCGCACGGGCTTCCTCAAGCGGATGACAAAAACCCGGCGCGGCAACGAAGCCAGTCCGTGCTGGTCGCCTGACGGCAATCATATCGCCTATGTTTCTGATACCAGCGGTTCCCCGCAGGTCTACATCATTCCCGGAAATGGAGGCCGGTCCCAGCGCCTGACGAGCTCCGGAACGGAAAACGTGGCCCCCGACTGGGGAAAGAATGGCTATATTGTTTTCAGCAGCCGGGTCGGGGGGCGTTACCGTATTGCCATGGCCAATCCCTCCGCGAAGACGCTGCGAGTGCTGGAAACGGACTGGGCTGACTATGAGGACCCGAGCTGGGCGCCGGATGGGCGGCATATCGTCTGTTCGCGCACGGCGAGCTACCGTTCCTCCATCTACCTTCTTGACACCCTCAAAGATTCTCCTGTAGCTTTACTTTCAGGGTCGGTTGATTGGTACTCTCCGGCCTGTTCACCATAAAAAACACAAGGTGGGATATTATGAATAACAAGATATGTAAATTTCTATTTTTCGCGGTTTTGGCCGCTTCCGTAGTCACACTCAGCGGCTGCAAATCAAGGAAACCTTCGGCGGATATGTATGGATCCGATAACATGTATGGCGATCCGCTCCTGGGTGATGTCCCCCTGAACGCCGACAACATGGGTTTGCCCATGGATGGAGATCGAAGCATGTTTGAGCCGGTGATGTTCCCCTACGACAGCTCCCAGGTGAATCCGGAAGAGGCCGGCAAAGTCGAAGCCGTTGCGAAATATCTCAATAAAGGAAAAGGCCAGGGCGTAATTGTCGAAGGCCATGGCGACGAGCGCGGCAGCCGCGAATACAACCTTGCACTCGGCGAACGCCGGGCATTGGCCATCCGCGACTACCTCATCAGCCTCGGCGTGGACGCATCAGTCATCCAAACCAAGAGCCTTGGTGAAGAGCTGCCCGCATCCACAGGACACGATGAAGGCGCATGGCGTCAAAACCGCCGCGGCGTGTTTGCCATCTATTAATCATTCTTCCAACAGGTGCGGAATCCTTCCGCACCTTCCTTTTTATGCAGCTCTTTTTTCCTATGATCGCGGTGCTTCCCGGCGTGTTGACCGGTGTGTTGAGCGTGGTGGCGGCGGCTGTGATTGCCTTTGCGGTCATCGTGTTGATTTCCAGCTACTACCGCTTTCAGCACATTGTTCAAAAGGCGGAAGATACCCAGCCCGAGGAAATGGGTGTTTCCACCTCCGACGTATTGCGCGTTCAACTTGCCCGTTATTTCACGGAATGCGCCCGCCGTGGCACCTCGTTTTCTCTTTCATTGATTCACGTGAACGACGCCTCGGTAGAGGTGCGACTGGGCTCCCCCTTTGTTGAGTCCATAAAGAAGGCGGCCCGGCATGACGACATCACCTGTGCTTACGACGGGCAAACCGCGGCCTTGATCACGGAGGCCGAGCCCGATGATGCCGAATCAATTCTCACGCGTATTACCCATGGAATTGTGGAACATTGTCCGGAAATCTCCGGCGAACTGCTGCGTGTGGGCATTGCCTCTTATCCCGGACATGGACTCAGCGGTAACGATCTGCTCCATGTCGCCCGGGAAGCCTTGGAAAATACCGATCTGGAGCAGCCGATTTTCATGCCGGAAATCATCGATGTCGTGGAAGAGGATGACGAAGCGGGTGCAGAAGAGACAGAAACTTCAGCGAGCGAAGAGGCGGCCACGGAAGACGACGCCGCAGACGCCGAAGAGCAGCGCTCCAATAAGTGGATGGAGCGGCGCAAGAGCGCCATGCTTGACGATCTTACGGGCGTATTGAAGCCTTCGGCTGTTTCTTCCTATATGCAACGCATGATGAATGATTTGCGCCACAAAAAGAAAAAGGCCGCCCTCTTTTGTATCGGAGTCAACAACATCGACCACATCGCACGGATCCACGGGGAAGAGGTTGTGGACGACGTCCTTGTCGGGATCAGCAAGACCCTGCAGGATAATGTTCGGGCTGCCGACTTGATTGGCCGCCATGAAAAATATGCATTTCTCATTCTGGCGCAGGTTTCGCTTGAAGGTGCCGAAGTTATCGGCAAGCGTATTAGTACGTTGATCCAGCAAGGTGAAATAGTCTCCGGGGCGAAAAAGCTTAAAACCACGATCTCCCTTGGTGTTGCGGCGCATCCTGAACATGGCCGTAATCTGCATTTGCTGTACGTGGCGGGGCAAAAGGTGCTCGATTATAATCGGGAGAACGATATTCGCGCTTATGCGGTGTACGATCCGAAAATTCATGATAGCATGTCTGCAAAACCGATGAAGAACATCAAGTCGGTGCGATCGTAGAGAATTAAGAGTAGAGATTTAAGAAGGGTCGGAGGGGATTCCCCGCACCCCCTTTCAGGGAGAAAGCGTCGAAGACCCACCCTTCTTCATTCCGAATTCTTCATTCTTAATTTCAATCCAGAGGAGTAAGAAGATGAAACTAGGCGTAAACATCGACCATGTGACCACGCTACGTCAGGCGCGCGGAACCGTCTATCCTGATCCGCTCGACGCGGCCATCCTCTGCGCCCGGGCCGGTGCCCATGGAATTACCGCCCATCTGCGCGAGGACCGTCGCCATATCCAGGACGACGATATTTTCCGGCTCAAGGAGCTCCAGTCGTTGCCGCTCAATCTGGAAATGGCCAATGAGGAATCCATCGTCAATATTGCGCTGAACGTCAAGCCGGCAGAGGTCTGTCTCGTTCCTGAAAAACGGCAGGAGCTGACCACGGAAGGAGGGCTCGATGTAGTCGCCCATTTCGATGCCCTCAAGCCCACCGTCCAATGTCTTTCCGAAGCGGGCATTGAAGTAAGCCTGTTTGTCGATGCCGACGAGGCCGTGCTTGATGCCTGCAGGAATCTGGGCGCGCCGGTGGTCGAGCTGCATACGGGGAGCTATTGCGATGCCGAACCCAATGCCCGCGCAGTGTATATGGAACAGCTCATCCGCGCGGCAGACTATGCCGACTCGCTCGGCCTCAAGGTCAATGCTGGCCATGGCATCAACCTCGAAAACCTTGGCGGCATCCTCTGT
>JAUVCG010000045.1 GCA_030595785.1 Kiritimatiellales bacterium
GCCGAAATCCATGAGTTCGATCCCGAGGAAGGGTTTGAAAACTTTATTGCATCCATCCACGGCGTTATTGAACGGGCCGGGTCGGGCGCGTTCTATGTGTTTGACTGTCTCTCGCGGCTGGCGGTCGACTGGTATTCCGACGAAATGCTCGGAAACTTTTTCATGCTCACCTGTCCCTACCTCTTCGACATGGAGACGGTCACCTATTTCGCGGTCTTCCGCAACTACCACACTTCGCACGCTGTCGTCCCGATCCAGAACACCACGCAGCTTTTCCTGGATGTGTACCGCTACAAGGAAGAGCTCTACGTACGACCCATCAAGGTGCAGCAGCGCTATTCCCCGACCATGAACATGCTGCATGTGCGCCGCGACGAAGCATTCAGCCCCGTCATGTCCAGCGCCATTATTTCCGAAATCCTGACTTCTGCCAAATGGTCAGGCCTGCACTCCGACAGCAGCCTCGGCTTCTGGGAGTCCACCTTCCTGCACGCACGCGAACTGCTCAAGTCCGGCGAGTACCGCCCCGACCTGCCCGAAAAGGGGAAGGCCACCTACGAGCAGCTCGTGCGCATGGTCATCTCGCGCGACGAAGACATGCAGAAGCTCATTGCCCGCTACTTCACCCTTCAGGACATCCTCGACATTCGCAAGCGGATGATCGGCACCGGCCTTATTGGTGGCAAGACCGTCGGCATGCTGCTCGCACAGGCTATCGTGAAAAAGAACAGTCCTCGCTTCATCGAGCTGTTCGAGGCGCAGGACTCCTTCTTCATCGGCTCGGATGCGTTCTTCACCTTCCTCGTGCGCAACGGCATCTGGTGGGTGCGGCAGAACCAGCGGCATCCCGAAAAATTCCTCGACGGCGCCGAGCAGGCGCGCCGCCGTATCATCACCGGCGACTTCCCCAAACATATCATGAAGCAGTTCGACGAAATGCTCGACTACTTCGGGCAATCGCCCTTCATTGTCCGCTCAAGCTCCCTGCTCGAAGACAACTTCGGCAACTCCTTTGCCGGGAAATATGAAAGCGTATTCTGTGTCAACCAGGGGCCGCGAGATCGCCGTATGCAGGACTTTGTTGCTGCCGTAAAGCGCATCTACGCCAGCTCCATGAGTGAACAGGCACTGCGCTACCGCGCCCGCCGCGGCATGCTCGACAAGGACGAGCAGATGGCGCTGCTCGTCATGCGTGTCTCCGGCACCATGCACGGTCGAAACTTCTATCCCGAAATGGCCGGTGTCGGCTTCTCCTTCAATCCCTACGCGTGGCACGAAAGCATCGACCCCAAGGCCGGCGTCATTCGCCTCGTCTTCGGGCTCGGAACCCGCGCAGTCGACCAGGCTGACGACGACTACACCCGCATCGTCGCCCTCAATGCCCCTGACAAGCGCCCAGAAGCGAATTTTGACGAAGTAGCCCAATATACTCAGCGTCGCGTTGACTATCTCGACCTCGAGGCCAACCAGGAAGCGTCCGACTATTTCCAGGACGTCACCCACGGCGCCGAAAACCTGCGTGTCGACATGTTCTCCACGCCCGACCCCGCGCAGCTGCGCAGTGCTAATCCCCACCGCCTCCTCACCTTCGACAAGCTTCTCGACGAAACCGACTTCGTGGCAGATATGCGCGAAATCCTCGACACCCTCCAGGCCGCATACAACTATCCCGTTGACATCGAATTCGCGGGAAACTTTATGGAAGACGGAAACTATCGCATCAACCTTCTCCAATGCCGTCCACTCCAGGTACAAGGCTCCGAAGCCATTGAACTGCCAGACATCGAAGTTGCTGACGGAGACCGGATTGTCGAAGCGCATGGCGCCGTCGTTGGCCAGAGCCGCGTCGGGAAGATCGACCGCTTCATCTACGTTGTTCCGGAACGCTATGGCCAGCTGCCCGTTAACACGCGGCACGAAATCGCCCGGCTTATTGGCGACATCAATCGCGCCGAGAAAGAAAACGCGCCCGGAAACGTTATGATCATCGGCCCCGGCCGCTGGGGCACGAGCAGCCCCTCGCTCGGCATCCCCGTCTCCTTCAGCGATATCAATAGGGTATCTATCCTCTGCGAAATCGTAGCCATGCACGACAACCTTGTGCCAGACGTTTCCCTCGGCACGCACTTCCTCAACGAGTTGGTCGAAATGAAAATGCTCTATCTCGCTCTCTTCCCCAACAAAGGCGAGAACTACCTCAACACCGCGTTTTTCGAACAGTCGCCCAATAAGCTGCTCCAGCTCGTCCCCTCCGCTGGAAAATGGGAAGACACCGTCCGCGTCATTGACGCCGCCGACGTTGCCGAAAGTGCCGGTATCCGCATTATAGCCGATGCCCTCCACCAGAAGGTCAGCTGTCACTTTGCCTAGTAGTAAGCGAAAATAAGGCTATAGGCTTTAGACCTTAGACCGTCTCTATCAACCAATCCATGGGAGCCTGGGCTCGTCATTTCCTGAAGCCCAAAGCCTATGGCCTAAAGCCTTTTCTTCGTTCTCAATCCGGGTGACGAACAAACGGTGGTCGATTCCCGTGTGCAGGAACCGGTTCTCGGTAATAGTATGTCCTCTCATAACAACCTCTGGTAACGGGGGAAGCATACTTAGATATCCAAAGGTTGGAAAGTTGGTTTTCCAGCCTTTGGAAAACCGATACATTCAGCCCCATGCATCAAGGGCGTAAAGTGGATATGAAAGGATTGATTGTACCGGTACTTACGCCGTTCAAGGATTCCGGGGAGATTGATCGGGATGCGTTTGTCCGGCATCTGGAGTTTCTTGCGAACCACGGGGTGCATCAAATCATGGTGAACGGCACGACGGGGGAGTTCTATTCGTTGCTTCCCAAGGAGCGCAAAATGTTGCTGAAACTGGCGCGCCGCCATTTTCCGGGAGTCATTGTTCTGCATGCGGGCGGTTGCGGACTGGCGCAAAACAGAATCGAGGTGCGCTGGGCGAACCAATTCGGTGCGGATACCATTGCGGTGCTCCCGCCGATCTATCCGGCGGGACTTTCCGAAGCTGGGGTCATCGAATATTTGCGGGCCCTGGAGGCCGAGGCGGACGTGCCGTTCATCCTCTATAACTTTCCGAAGCACACAGGCAATGCACTCACCCCGGAAATCCTTAAAGCAGTACCGCACTATGCGCTGAAGGATTCGGCGCAAAACCTGGAGCTGATGGAGCACACGCCGCGCTACTTCATTGGATCCAGCACCAATATCTACGAACCGGTGCGGCAGGGTGCGGCGGGTTTTGTTGCGGCGACCGCCAATGTGCGTCCGGAGCTCTACTCCGATTTCGAAACCCTATTGGCCGCCGCACGTTCGGAAGAGGCCGCCGTGATGCAGGATGAGGTGCGTGCCTATAGCGCGCGATTCAGTGTGGGCGGGGTTCCGGCGCTAAAGCAGGCCCTGGCCCGTATGCTTCCGGGCTATCCGGTTCAGGTTCGGGCTCCGCTTTGTGTCAGCCCTGTATTATAGAACAAACCACACATGCAATCGGGTTTTCCGCCCCGACCGAAACGAGGGCCGATAACAGGATTGCGCTGATCCGGTGCTTAGCCATCCTGCACGATCCAATTTTGAGCGGCTTCCAGGGAATCGAAGATTTTGACGTTGGCTCCTTTATTCGTCGCCAGGGTTTGGCCGAGGACATTCATTGATGCGTCGTTGGGATTTTCATCAAAGAAGGCAATTTGAATGTCACGCAAGCCGGAATCCATCAAATCCATGATGATATCGTTCATTTCGCTTTTGGCTACTACACCGGTTAGCGCCTCATGGATGAGCAGCTTTTGGCAGTCCTGCGCCTTTACCTGGTCGGCGATTTCATTCCAGTAACTGAGGGAGGCGGCAAAACTGTCTTTTCCGGTGAGGTGGGCATAGAGATAGCTGTCGCGGTTTTCAAAGGTCAGTTGGTAGTTGCTGGTATCTATTGCACTTGGGAGTGCGCACATCTCCTTGAATTCGGCAACCCGGGATTCAATTTCATTGCGGGTGAGCCGCTTAAGGCGTTCGAGACTGAATTCCTCGACACCGAAGGAGGCGACAATGCTGCCGTAGACCATCGCCTGGCGTATGGCATCCTTATCGGTTCTGCCGGATGCGGCAAGCGCGCCCATCAGGCCGCCGGCAAAGGTGTCGCCCGCGCCGGTGGGATCCTTGAAGTGGTCGAGCGGATAGGCGTGGAGCAGGAAAATATCATCCTTTGTGAAGAGCATCGATCCGTTGCCGCCTTTTTTGATCAGTACATACTCGGGGCCGAGTTCGAGCAGTTTCTTGGCGGCGTTGTTCAGCGTCAGCTCGCCGGTGAAGAGTTCCGCCTCGGATTCGTTGAGCGTGAGCATGTGGCACTTGCCGATCACCTTTTCGAGGTCGTCCTTGCCGATGTTGATCCACAGATCCATGGTGTCGATCAGGATGAATTTAGGATTGCGCACCTGTTCGAGGACGTGCAGCTGCAGGGCGGGGTGAATATTACCGAGGAAGAGGTAGGGGGCCTCGCGGTAGTCTTCGGGTAATTCGGGCGAGAACGCTTCGAAGACATTGAGTTCGGTGGAAAGGGTGCGGCGGTTGTCCATGTTTTCCTCGTAGACGCCGGACCAGCGAAATGTTTTTCCTTCGACAGTCTGGAGGCCTTCGAGGTCGATGGACATGTCTTTCCATGTGTCGAGGAACGCCTGCGGGAAGTCGGTGCCGACCACGCCGACCATGCCGGTATGGGTGAAAAACGAGGCCGCCGCGCAGGCATAGCTGACGGAGCCACCGAGAATTTCCTCCTGCTTTTCGGTGGGGGTTTCGATGGTGTCGATCCCGATGGATCCAACAATGGTCAAGTCTACGGCGGGTTGGGTCATTAGAGTCCTTTTTTAACGATTAGATGGCGAATAAAATGATGGCCACGCTGAGTATGCCGACGATGTAGGTATGTGGATCCTTCGCCGCGAAGGCCAGCGGGTCATCATGCATCCGGCCACGCCATGCAAGCATCCAGATGCGTGTGATCCAGTAGAGCAGCAACGGGCAAAAGAGCCAGAGCAGGTCGGGGCGGCTGTAGAGCTGTGCAACCCATTCGCTGTTCAAATACATCGTGAAGACAAATGCGGAGAGGTAGCCGCTGGCGGTGCCGAAGGCCATGAGCAGCGGCAGGTCGCCGACCGTGTAGCCGCGTTCCCGCCCTGTGTGATCGGGATCAGATTCGTTTTCCATCTCACGCAGTTCGGAAAGCCGCTTCACCAAAGCCAGACTCAGGAACAGGAAGACCGCAAAGATGATGAACCATGACGAGGCGGGGACGCCGGTTGCGACTGCCCCGGCGACAATGCGAAGGGAGTAGAGAATGGCCAGCGTGAGAACGTCGATGATTTCCAGTTGTTTGAGCCGCCAGGAGTACAGGGTGGTGATCGCGTAGTAGGACAGCAGTACCATGAGAAACTGCAGCGGCAGTAGCATTGCGAGCGCAATGCTCAGGATGACCAGCAGTGGAATCAGCAGCGCGCCGGTGGTGATGGACAGGTCGCCGGCAGCAAAGGGGCGGCGGCATTTGCGAGGGTGGTGCTGGTCGGCGCTGAGGTCGAAGAGGTCGTTGAGGACATAGATAGCCGATGCGGCGAAGCTGAATGCAAAAAAGGCGGTTGCGGCCTGTAGCAGGGTTCCCGCTTCTGTAAATCTGTGCGCCAGGAATAAGGGGGTAAATATGAGCAGGTTCTTGAGCCATTGCTGGCAGCGCATCGCCTTGAGCAGCATTCTCGGAAGCGACGGTCGCTCGATGAAGACGTGATCAGCGTCCGCGGCGTATTTTGCCTGTGCAGACGGGGTTGGATTCACCAGAATGACTTCCTCGGCGGCGTCCCATATGGGGAAGTCGGCCGTGTCGTTCCCTGCATATCCAAACGTCGGAAAGCGCTCCTGGATGGCTTCGAGCTTGCGGGAGTGGCGCATGTTGATGTCGACGCTGCTGGAAATGATGTCGGAAAAGATGTCGAGGTGATCGGCGACGGCGTTGGCCGTGCGATAGTTGGAGGCTGTGGCGAGAACTAGCTGCCGTCCGTTTTCGTGTTCCTGTCGAAGGTAGGCCAGAAACGCTTTATGGTAGGGCAGGGCGGAGGCATCGAGCGTGATGCGCTGCATGATCTGGTTTTTCAGGTGCGCCTTGCCTTTGGCAATCCATCCCGGAATGCGGAAAAGGCTTGCCGGGCTTTGGCGCAACAGGAGGAAGAGGGCCTGATGAAGCGTATCCAGCTTGACGAGTGTCCCGTCAAGATCCACGCACAGTGGGATGGATGTGTTTTCACTCATTTTTCTTCGTGACGAATGACGATTGAGCCGTGACCATTTTCACGTTTCACGTTTCACGTTTCACGTTCACCTGTACGTATCCGCTGCGTATTTGTTCCTCAAGCTTCTTTTTGAGCCAAAACCGGATTTTTTCGCGTACGAAGGGGATCAGAAGCAGAAACCCGGCAACATCGGTAATGAGTCCGGGGGTGACGAGCAGCGCGCCGGCCAGCAGAATCATAACCCCGTCGATCATCTGCGGGGCGGGAACGTTTCCGATCGACATCTCCCGCTGGATTTTCAATACGATGGCAACACCCTGCCGCCGCACCAGCGCGGCCCCGGCAATCCCGGTCAGCAGAACGAGCAAGACGGTAGGAAGAAAGCCGACGAGACCGTGCAACTCAAAAAGCAGTGCCAGCTCAACAATCGGCAGGCCAATGAACAGCGCTATGAGGTAGGACAGGGGCATCGCGGCTCCGGATTTATGATTCGTCGTCGGCGCGGGGCAGTAGATCCTCGAACCCGGCTTCGTCCAGCAGGGCGCTTTGCCATGCGGAAACGAGTTGGGCCGACTTTTCGTTACCAATGTTTCCGGCCAGCTCATTGCGCATTCCCGGAAGAGTGAGGGCTTCGTCGCCCGGGACTTTTTCGGCTACATAGGCCAAAAGGTATTCGTCCTGCGTTACAACCAGATCAGTCAGGTTGCCTTGGCCATAGAGAATGGTTGCTCCTATGATCTGCTGGCCAAACTCATCTTCGAGGGTGGTTCTGATGTCGAAAGGCTCGGTCTTTTTCATCGCCAGGCTGTACTTGGCAATGGCATCGGCAAAGGCGGTTCCCGCCTTGAGCACGGCCGTGATCTCCTCGTGAATCTGCTCCGCTTTTTTAACATAGGCCTTTTCGGTGGCGGCAATTTTGGCGGATTCGATAACGTCTTCGCGTACGATATCAAACGATGGAAGGAAGGACGGCAGTTTTTTCGTAAGCGAGAGCACATAGACAAAATCGCGGCCAACGACGGGATCGCTATAGTAGTGGGTCTCGTCTTTTTCCAATGCGAAGGCCGCGCGCTGGAACTCTGCAGTTGGATCAATGCCTTTGACGGAGTCAGTCAGCGTGAAGGCCGGTGTGTTGTCGATGATTTCAAGCCCCAGCTTCTCGGCGGCGCTCTTGAAGGTTGTCGATTCGTCGGCCAGTTCGGCGACCAGCTCGTCGGCCAGATCGGCGGCGGCTTTACGCGCCAGGGCCTGCTCGATTTGTTCGATGATAGAATCCTTCACTTCCTCCAGGGGCTGGTACTCCGGGGCGGCGTCTGCTGCGGCATCTTCGGTGGGCTCCTTGAGGAAGCGCTGCTTGTTGTTCTCGTAGAATCCAGACACCATATCGTCTGTTACTTCAACGTTTTCCACGTGGTCGGCAACAGCAACCTGAACATAATCGACAATTGCTTTTTCCGGCATGCGGAACGCTTCCTGATTGAGCGCGAAGTAGTTCTTGGCTTCCTCTTCGGTGACGTCCGGAGTGCCGGCGAGGCTGCGGGGAATGGCGGCGTATTCAACCGTTAGCTTGTCGGCGAAGAGGTGGAAGGCCTTCGTGATTTCCTCATGGGTAACCAGTGCGCCCTGAATCGGGATGCGGGCGACTTTCTGGAGCAAAACCTCTTCAGAAAAATGGTTTTCCACATCCTTGGGCGTCATTCCCGTGAGGGATCTGATCTGTTGCAGGGCCGCGTTGTAGGCGTTGGGGTCAAACTGTCCGGTCTGCTGGTTCCGGAAAACGGGCTGGTTCTGGATCATGGTAATGGTTTGTTTCGGTGTAACACCCATCTCGAGTTGCCGTGCCTTTTTCAACATGGCGATCCGCTGCCATGCAGATGTGCTGAGGATTTCGTGGATGTCGTCCGTAATGCGGAACGGGCCGTATTGCAGGGTGTAGTTCAGCCGTATGCTCTGGTACGCGCGCCCAAACTCGCTGCGTGACACTTCCTCGCCGAAAAGTCGGCCGGCAAGCTGTGCGGCCTTACGGTCACGTTTGGCCTCGCTGCGGCTTTTGGATCCCGGAACGGATACCCCTACAAATGCCACACTGATCAAGACCGCAAAAGCGCCCCAAACAATCTTCGATTGGATAATCTTGTGAAACTTCGAAATCATCATTGTCATGGTTTAGTTCCTTTCTCCTTCAAACAAATACAAATAACCCGCGAACAGTACATATTGCGCCCAAACGGGTCAATCGGGAAGTCGTTTGATTCGCAGGCCATCAAACGCCCGCGAAGTGCCCGGATGTTACAGGATTTTCAGCTTGGGCAGGTCCTGGATATCGACGGCGCCGATGACGCGGTTTTCCTCGTCGACCACAATCAAATCGTCGATGTTGTGTTTTTCGTAGATATTCAGGATTTCGAGCGCAAGCATATCCTTGGTCAGCGTGATCGGGTCGCGCGTCATGATCTGCTCAATGGGGAGTTCGATCAGATTTGGCGTTTCGATCAGATGACGGCGGAGGTCTCCATCCGTCAGGATGCCTGCAAGAGTATGATCCTCCTCAACCACCGCGACGCAACCGGACTTTGCGCCCGTCATGGCCAGCAGGGCCTCGCGTACGGGCTGGCCGGAGCGGACGGTGGCGCAGCGGTCGCCGGTGCGCATAACGTCGGATACATGCAGCAGCAGCGTGCGGCCGATCGCGCCGCCGGGGTGGAGCTTGGCATAGTCCTCAATTTTGAAGCCGCGTGCTTCGAGCAACACCATGGCCATTGCGTCGCCCAGGGCGAGGGTGGCCGTGGTGCTGGTAGTGGGTGCCATGTTGAACGGGCAGGCTTCCTTGTCGACCTCAATGGATACGATGATGTCCGCATGCTGTCCGAGCGGGCTGTCTGCATCTCCGGTCAGGGCGATAATCTTGACGCCCTTACGCATGATGGGCTGAAGCAGGGCCGTCAGTTCATCCGAAGCGCCGGAATAGCTCATAGCCAGCAGAATGTCGCGCTCGCCGACGATGCCGAAATCACCGTGCATGGCTTCGATGGGGTGCAGCGCGACTGCCGGGGTGCCGGTGCTGGTCAGCGTTGCGGCAATCTTGTTGCCGATGTGCCAGTTTTTTCCGACGCCGGCCACGACGACCTTTCCGCAGTTTTCCACGGTGGCCAGAATGGCATCGATGGCTTGAACAAAGCCTTCGCCCAGTTCGCTCTTCACTTTTTCAATACCGGTCCGTTCGATGTCCAGTACTTCCTGCGCGCGTGTAAGATAGTCCAATGTTCTCTCCTTAGATTGTGGTAATCAAAATTCTAAAATCCAAAATCTACTGCAAAGCGGTACGGAGAGCACCGTAGCTGATTTTTTCCAACCATTGGAATTTATTTGTTCAAATAATGGAGTGGAGCGGCTATGGTTTACGGTCACTGAAAAACTCGGGAGGTAAGTTTATGGCCAATAATGGATCGAAAGTCGGGTGCTGGATCGCCATCACGATACTGGCACTGTTGCTTTTCGGGAGCTTCTTAACCAATGTGGGGCTGACCGCTGCAGTGTTTTCCGGCTCCGCAAGCTCGGGCAATGACCGTCCGGTGGACGAAGAGCCCTTGTTTGATGAAATCTGGTCCTATGGCTATGGCGATACCAAGGTGGTGCGCATCGATCTGACGGGCGTCATCATGCGCGGACGGCGCGAGCGCCTGTTCGGCCATGAGCCCGATATGGTCGAAAGCATCCTGAACCAGATTCGTGCCGCGACGATCGATACGGAGGTGAAGGCCATCCTGCTTGAAGTCGACTCGCCCGGCGGCGGCGTGACGCCCAGCGACGAAATATACGCGGCCCTTGAGCACTTTAAAACGTTGGATGAAGAGCGTCTGATTATGGTCTTCATCCGAGACCTCGGAGCGTCCGGTGCCTACTATGCAGCCATGGCCGGCGACTACATCATGGCCGAGCCCACCGCCATCGTCGGTTCTGTGGGGGTCATCATGCAGACGCTCAATATGAAAGTGCTGGGCGACAAGATCGGCCTGAGTTCTGTCACCATTGCTTCAGGCGCAAACAAGGATATGCTCAACCCCTTTGAGGAAGTTGATCCGCAGCATGTGGCCATGCTGCAGGAGCTGGTGGACAGCATGCAGGAGCGCTTCGCCGGCATCGTTGAGGATTCCCGTGGTCTGGAAAGTCGCGAGCTTCTCGATGGCCGTGTATTCAATGCCTCGCAGGCCATGGAACATAACCTGATCGATGGGGTCGGCTATCTGCAGGATGCCATTGATAAGCTGACGTTTCTGCTCGATGTGGAAAAAATCTACATGATCCGCTATTACGAGAGCCGCGGATTCTTTGATTCGCTGATGGCCTCCCGTCTACCGCAGCTGCCCGACTTCAACGCCATTGCACCCCCCCGTTTTCTTTATCTTTGGAAGCCCTGATTGGGAGATGATTATGAGATTCAAATTATTATTCAGTCTATTCGCCGTTGCCATCCTGTCCGGATGCGAAACCCTGCAAACGCCGCAGCAGCGGCAACAGGCCGCCGCCCGCGAGCAGGCCGCAGCACGCCATGCCGAGGAACGTGTCCACCGCGTGCAGGGACAGGTCGAGTCGGTCGAGATGGAAAACGCGCGTCTCATTCAGGAGATGCAGCAGCTCCGCCAAGAAGTCCGCTCGTTCAACTCGCAGATATCGCAGCTCAACGGTCAGATGAGTTCTCTTGAAGCTAAGCAGACGCGCGAAATGCGGGAACTTATCAAACGGGTGGAAGGCCTGCTGAAAAAGAGTGTTGCCTCCCGGCCGTCTTCCTCTAAACCATCACGCGGTTCCGGGCGCGAGCACGTCGTCGAGTCCGGCCACACGCTTTCCGCCATTGCATCCGCCTATGGAACGACGGTCAAGGCCATCAAACAGGCTAACAACCTCAGTTCCGACAGCATCTATGTCGGCCAGAAGCTGTTTATTCCGGAGTAGGGGATTGTAGGACGTAGGATGTGGGACGTTGACCGTCGGGTGTGATTCTCCTGCTCCACATCCCGCACTTGCCGTCCCATCTCCAGCATCTCACTTCCCACAATACCCCAATAAAACGCTTGCACCACAAACACGGCATAGGTATCTTCCCAATCCTCTTTTCCCGCGCTCGGGTGGTGAAATTGGTAGACACGCAAGGTTGAGGGCCTTGTGGGCGTTTTAGCCCGTGTGGGTTCGACTCCCACCTCGAGCACCATTCTCTAACAGGGACATTGAAGGACTCAGCATCCCTAACCCGTTCATCTCTTGCAGGTTCCGTAGGTCATTACCTACCGTAGTTTGAGACATGCCAAGACTCGTTTGCCCCCCTTTGGCCGTATTTTGGGGGGCAGTATGTGGGGCAAAATTCACGCTGGGTAAGCTGTGGATCGCTGCGGAAGTTGGTAGCAGGTTCGCGTCTGTATAAATCTGCGTAGTCAGTTTTATATCGCTATGGCGCATAAGTTCCTGCGCGGTACGCGGATTCACCCCAGAAAGCATCATGAGCGTTCCAAAGGTAACGCGCAACGCGTGAAAGTCCGCGCGTGCGCGCCGCGCATCCTCATACGCGATTTCTGCGCGTTTAAGGTCAGCGCGGTACTCTTTAATGGTCGGCACCGCGAAAACGCGCGCGTTTGGTTCCGCGTTCGCGGGTTTGATACGCGTTAGCGCGTCGATCAATTCCGCGTGCAGGGGAATCACCGCGTTTTTACCGTTCTTTGTTGTGGAAGCGCGAACCGCGAGGAAAGGCGTTTGCGTATTCATACGCACGTCGCCCCATTCCAGTGATTCTAGTTCCGCGCGGCGCAATCCCGTGTAGATCGCGGCCAGATAAACCGCGTTTCGCGCTGGCGCGGTCTTAACCGCGTTTAGTAACCGCGCGATTTCCTCCATCGTCAACGCGCGGCGCGTAAACGTAACGCGACCGCGAACGGGAATGCGTTTGACCTTCGCGAGCGCGTTTTCTTCCATGAATGCGTTATCGACCAGCCATTGCATGAACTGATTCAGCGCGGAAAGGTATTCGTTCAGCGTTTTGGGGCTAAGCGTTTGGATTTGGCACGAACGCCATTCCGTGAAGGAAAACGCGTCAATGTCTTTTAGTTGCCTCCATCCGCATTCGCGTATGAGTTTCTTTAATCTATCGCGCGAAGCTTGCGCGTGTTTTTCGCTTGTCCATTCGGCCTCTCTTGCCACAAGGTAGCGGCTTAGGTGTTTACCTAGGCATCTGTTATTGCAACGGGTTCTAACCGCTGATAATTTGATAAATGGATGGCGGCCTATATTCACAAACTATCCGCCGACTCCATTGACTAATGAATATTTGGCTCCAATGAATGATTCAAATGTATTCTTCAAAGTCGAGGCTGGAAGCTTTTAGGTCGATTGCTTATGGAGCGACCTAATTTTAAAATAGAAATAAAATCCCGATTTCCGGAAAAGCGAAAATTAAGAAATTGAAATTCGATTTTAGGGATTTCATTTATCGGGTTATTTCTTTTTTAACGGATATTTATTATTGCCAATCCCAATGTCCCGAGCAGTCCAGTTCCGTCCTGCGAAAAAAGGAAATTACCGAATTTTAGCAATTCGATTTAAATTTATAGGGAAATAGAAATTTCAATTAGTTTCCGGGTGCCTCCTTTATTTCTGTTTCAATTTCCCATTTATTTCCGTCTGTTTCCTTTGTGGTTTCCCTCAGTTTCCTTCCTTCCGTATTATTTCCCTTTAAATCCATTTATTTTAACTAACCGCCATTATTTAAAATAACGAATCCCCCTATTTCAAAAATTGAAATAGCTGTAATTGCTACGAAAGGGAAATGGGGTTGCATAATGGAAATAACCCGCTATTTTAGGAAATAGATGTTGGTTGAAATAACGTTGGCATTAATTCCAAAGGTTGAAATAAGAATCATGAAAAGAGAATTGCAGGGAAAATATGTGACCACCTCCACGGCGGGGGAAAGCGTTCATGCTTTTGTTCCTTCTCCCTTGCCGCCTGTTCCGCCGATTGACTGGTCTCCCGTCTTGCGGGAAAAGTTTGATGGTGCTCTGCTGGCGTTGGGTCGGCTGGATAGCGTTTCGCTGTTGCTTCCTGATACCTCGTTGTTTCTTTATATGTATGTCCGCAAGGAAGCGGTTCTGTCCTCGCAAATCGAAGGAACACAATCTTCCCTTTCCGACTTATTACTCTTTGAACTGGAACAGCAACCAGGTGTGCCGCTGGATGATGTTCAGGAAGTGAGCAACTATGTTGCCGCGTTGAATCATGGACTCCAAAGGCTGGAAGATGGCTTCCCGATTTCGCTTCGCCTGTTCCGGGAAATGCACGCGGAACTGTTGTCGAAAGGGCGGGGGAGCGACAAACAGCCGGGGGAATTCCGGCAAAGCCAAAACTGGATTGGCGGAACCCGTCCGGGCAATGCGTCCTTTGTGCCGCCTCCGCCGGAAGAGGTCATGAATTGCATGGGTGACTTTGAGTTATTCCTACATGACCAACCGGAACCCACTTCAGTTTTGCTTAAAGCGGCGTTGTCGCATGTTCAGTTTGAAACCATCCACCCGTTTCTTGATGGCAACGGGCGTTTGGGGCGGTTAATTATCACGCTGTTGCTCTGTTCCGAGAAGGTACTGAAAGCCCCCATGCTGTATCTCAGTCTCTATTTCAAAACCCACCGTGCGCGGTACTATGAATTGCTGGATGAAGTCCGCCATACCGGGAACTGGGAAGCATGGTTGGAATTCTTTGCCGATGCGGTAACGGATACGGCAACGCAAGCGGTCGATACCGCCCAAAAGCTCATGACCCTTTCGGCGCAGGATACCGAAAAAATTCATGGCCTTGGGAGGGGCGCGGCTTCCGTCCATCTGGTTCATCGCGCTTTGCTGGAACGCCCCATTGCCCCCTCGGTATGGTTGGCGGAAAAAACCCACCTCGCAAATGCAACGGTCAATAGCTGTTTGCAGCACTTGGAAAAACTCGGCATTGTGTCCGAAATAACGGGAAAGCAACGGAACCGCCTGTTTGCCTATTCCGAATATGTGGCCGTGATGAATCAGGGAACGGAACTCTAAGCCGCCTTTGTCTTGGGTTGGTCAATGGTTTCAAAGTAATCCCGCATTCGGGCAACAAAGGTTGGAATTGCGTCTCCCTTTCGCTTTCGTTCCCCGGCCTTGATTTCGCCGAAGATTTTTTCGATTTCCTGAAACAGGAAAATGCGGATGCTGTCGGGATGCAGTCCTGCAAGCAGGCATTTCTTGCAGCCCTTCACGAGAAAGCCGTACATGCCGGATGAATAGTCCCCGCATACAACCATTGCCGCTTCGATGGGATCAGCTATCGCATGGATGTCTGGATATGAAAAGGTGCGCATGAACGGTTCGGTGGTCTCCTGTGCGGTGCTCGTGGCCACCGGGGTGCTGGCTGACGGCAAGCGTTCGGTGCTGGGCGTAGCGGTCTCGATGAGTGAGGCCGAGGTGCATTGGCGCGACTTTT
>JAUVCG010000132.1 GCA_030595785.1 Kiritimatiellales bacterium
AAGGCGCCGATGTGAATGCATCCAGTTCCATGGGTTCAACTCCACTGCTCCTGGCAGCTCAAAATGGGCACACCGCAACTGTCAGGGTGCTGCTCGCCGCCGGAGCAGACGTCGATGCCGCCGAAAAGACCTCGGGCGGAACAGCGCTTTTTATCGCCGTAAAAAACGGCTATACCGAGGTGGTAAAGTTACTGCTCGCAGCCGATGCCGATGTAAACGCAACCCTGAACGACACGGGGGCGACAGCATTGATTGCCGCGGCGGAGCTCGGCCATGTCGACGTGGTAAGGCAGCTTCTTGCGGCTCATGCCGAAGTAAACGCATGTCTGAAAGGCAATGGGGCGACGGCGCTTTATCTTGCGGCGAGAAACAACCACACCGAGGTCATCACCCTGCTGCTTTCGGCAAACGCCGAGGTCGATGCTGCCTGCACCGACCATGCAACCGCTTTGCTGATCGCATCGGAATGCGGCCACGCCGATGCGGTCAGGCTGCTACTTGCGGCTAACGCCGATATCAACGTGGCGCTAAATGAGCATGAGGCGACCGCGCTGTTCCTGGCATCGCAAAACGGTCACGTCGATGTGGTCAAACAGTTGCCCCAGGCGGGAGCCGACGTTAATGCTATGGATAAGAGCATCGGCGCAACCCCGTTATTCATAGCATCGCGGAATGGCCATGCCGGGGTGGTCAAGCTGCTGCTCGGAGCCGAAGCTGACGTCAATACCACCGGCCTTAAGGGAATAACCCCACTGCTTCTGGCATCTCAAAACGGCCACACCGCAACCGTCAGGTTGCTGCTCGCCGCCGGAGCAGACGTTGATGCCGCTGAAAAAAGCATGGGTGCAACCCCGTTGTTCTTCGCATCGCAGAACGGTCATGCCGACGTGGTCAAACTCCTGTTGGCCAACAAGACCGATGTCAATGCCGCTCTCAAACACAACGGATATACGCCATTGATCATCGCGGTGGCAAAGAACCATGCCGATGTTGTCAAACTGCTGCTGGATGCTGGAGCCGATATGAACGCGAAAGGCATCTCCTCGGAAGGACTGGTGTTCACACCTCTGGAAATAGCGCGAAAGCTGGATCATGAAGAGATTGTGGAGCTGCTGCAATAACGTGGAATGCTGGTATCAATTTATGGAGATTGATGGCCAGTTGGTCCATCTGGTTTGTGCTCCGTATGTGATACCTGCCGGGAAACCGACAGAGCAAAAGCAGCCGAACCATTGGAAAAGCGGGTGGCCGCTATCCGGGCAAAGATTGATGAATCGTGGCATGACAACTCGGCTGATCCGTGATGCTCAATAAGAGGTATAAACCACAGAATGAATGAGCCACTGCTGCAGCACAAGCTCCCCGTCTGCTTCAACTCTCGCAAAGCCGGGAACACTGCCTCGGCAAGGCATGCAGTCACCGCAGGCACAGAATGCACCAGATGCGCCCCGCCAACGAAACCTGAAAAGACATATCCACTTGATATTCTACACTTTCTGACAACGCCCCAAAATGGCACACCCTATGCGATATAGGGAAAATGTAATCATACCGGGAGGTGCGTCATGAAAATGGTAATAGCATTTATCACACTCAATGCCGCAGCAATATTTGCCGCGACAGTGCCGAATCCGAACAACTGGTTCAAGGCACGCGATGCCAACAAAGATGGCAAAATCGACCAGAAAGAATTTATCCGCCACCAAACCGAAGTTGCGCAAAGGCAGGGAAAGAACTGGCCCTTGAGCACGATAAAGAAGCGCTTTTCCTCTTTAGATCTAAACAGCGACGGAGTGATTGCACTGAACGAATTGGTCACGGAAAAGAAATATATATCTGCCCCATCCAAAACGGCGCAAAGAAGGTCGATTACATTCCACCCCTCGGGCTACCACGATTTTATAGGAAAGAACGGGAAGTCCTTACGGGCAAAAGTCCTGGCCTACGACAGCTGTCGGAAGCGGGTTACCCTCCAGAAAGAGAGTGGACGTACACACAAAGTGGATCCAGGACTGTTTTCAGATGAAGACCAGACCTATATCAGAAACTGGCTGCTTGCCAGAGGTTTCAATTCGGATAGCAAATTCAAGGTTTCGGCCAGGCGCAAGCAGTTCGAAGTAGAGCGGGAACAGCACGTTAACAAGTACACCGGCATTCAAAACGCCCAGACTACCGTTAAGGAAATCGGCTATGAAATCCTGCTGGAAAACCGAATTACCGAGACGTTGAAAAACCTCACCATTGAATACTGCATCTACTATGAACAGGAGCGCGCGAGCGGCGGCAAGCAAGTGACGGATGATGGCGTAAAACACGGAGTGCTGCATATCGGACAGCTGGCCTCCAGAGCGCAGGCAAACTTGCTGACTGATCCGGTCAAGCTGTTCAGGCACGAACTGAATTCCGATTGGCACTACTATTCAGGCGCGGAAAATACCCAGAAGGGCAAGGTGATCGGCATCTGGCTACGGGTTCATCTTCCGCTGTCGGACGGACAGAGAATCACCCGGCAATATTCCCTGCCGGACAGCATCAAGGATAAAAGGGAATGGTCCGACTTCAACATATCGGTCGGAACGAACAAGGGATAGAAAGGGAGAACAATGAAGACACGGAGTATAAAATGGATCAGCGCCATTGCACTGCTCGCAATGACGACCGGTCTTGTCTGCAAAGCAGATGAGCCGAAGCTTCAACTCGGCGGAAGAACCTTGACGGTCTACCCGATCGTGCTGGCAAGACCGGATAAAGCCATAGACGAAAAGACGCAGAAATTCGGCGAACGTGTTGCCGAAGTCGTCGGCCTGACGCTGGAGCAGCATGGCATGCTGCCCGGCGTATCGGCCGAATATCCGGAAACGATTGTGGAGGATGACGGCCTTGCGGAAGTGGAGCAAAAGTTCCAGACGTTCGTGGAAGGCGAAGCGATAGAGACCGACTACGCCCTGTTTGCTTTCTTCGGGGTTAAACCGTCCAAGAGAGGACCTGCCGTCGCAAGAATCTGTGTTGCGCTAGCAGATGCCACAGGTCGGATCGTTTGGTCGAAGGACATCACGGAAATTCCCGAAGGAAGGATGGGCAGTCCGCTGGGTGCATGCGTGTTGCTATCGGACGAAATCCGCTCCGTATCCGACCTGAAGGAAGGCGACACATACGGTCCCATGGCCCGCTTGATGGATCAGCGCAACGGCCTGCCACCCAAGCCGGAACGCGATGCCATGAAGAAACGGTTCGAAGCAGCGTACGATTCTTTCAGCGAAGCATCTCTCTCCGTCTATCCCTTCAGGATCTGGGAAACGGAGGAAGGGTCGGTCGAAGGAGCCAAAGCCCTGGCCGGAAAACTGACCCAGGCTCGGCTCTTCCGCGCTTCCGCGGTAGACACGGACACGCGACTGGTCGCAACTCGTGATCCCGACCAACCGAGCCAGATGAAGATCATGTGGGACACCGCCCGCGACTTCCGCAACTATCTTCGCGAGCATCCCGCCGATGCAGACTATGCGCTGCTGGTGGATGCCACCATACCTACCCACCACGTGCACCTCGTTCTCTGCGAAGGATCCGGAGAATGGGTGACCGCCTCGCTCATGAACAGCCACCACCCAGAGTTCCAGGAGGTCGATCCCAAAACGCTCGAAGATTGCGTGGAGCTCGCCTTCCGGCGATTAACCGCGACGGTTCAAGAGCAGAAGGAGCGGGAGGAACTGGCCAAAGAGGTCGCCGCATACAAACCGGATCCACGCCATACCGGAAAATACGCCGATCAGAATAATTCCGCCAACTACATTGAGCTGAAACCGGACGGCTCATTCCACGTCCATCAGGATGGCCGTGAAATGGAGGGCACCTTCGCGGTGGTGAAAGGAAACAGTGTGGTTCTCACCTTTCCGGGGCGTGGAAGCCGGCCCGTCGGCCGGATCGAAGGAAACAAATTGCTCCAAGATGATGGCGATGTGTGGGTCAAAATTGAAGACACCGAATCCACACAGAAGAAGTAGGCGAAAACGAAACAGCCAAACGGAGGTGCAAGGTAAAAATGAAAGCGCATGTGATAGTAGCATCATTGTGTAGATGGACAGCACGAATTGCCGGCATATTGCTAGTTGTAGTATTACTGGTATTTGCAATTGGGGAAGGCATGCCCAATCTTTTCGCGCTGCCGATTTGGGACCAGATTGCCTTTCTCGGACTGGCTCTTATTATGGTCGGGATTCTTCTCGGGTGGCGATTTGAACTTGCCGGAGGGATTATGGCGCTAGTCGGTTTTTGCCTGGTTTTCATCTCGTTATTCATTGGCAAAGGGCTGGCCTTGCCCGGGTTCTTTATCGCCCTGGCTCTGCCGGGGGTACTCTATATTACAAGCGTTGTTTTAAGGCGCCATATTGAAACACACGAATCGACCTAACCAGCGGTTTCACAAGAAGGAGGAATAAGTAATGAAAAAGAAAATAGCCATCACCCTCATCATCATACTGGTGCCGGTGCTTCTATTGATCCTGCCCATGCTGCAACAACGGCCAGATGGCTATTCCATTTCCACGGAAAAGGATCCTGCCTTTGACCAACAGGTGGAGCGGGTTTTCATCGTTGCCAACGTGGAGGAGCATCTAATCGATGTTTTTGCCCACTCCTTCG
>JAUVCG010000041.1 GCA_030595785.1 Kiritimatiellales bacterium
CAAGGAACTTACCGCCCACACCGCCCTGCTCGGAGCAGTGGCAACCCTTGCTCCCGAACCGTCACGAGCAGGAGCCTCACGCAAGCCTCCCCTGATTCCCCAGCGTCCACTTGGCAATACAGGGCGCATGGTCGGCATCTATAGCCTCGGAGCCCAAGCCACGGTAGAGCAGGTCGGGATGAGGGATCAGGCCATCGAGATTGTCAACCGCTGCATTGACCTTGGCATCAACTACATCGACACCTCGGCAGTGTACGGACAGAACGGTACCGCTAAAAAAACACCTGAGATGCAGGGAACCAGCGAGCGCCATGTCGGCGAGGTTATGAAAACCCGACGACAAGAGGTCTATCTGGCCACAAAGACCCACGATAGAACCTACGACGGCTCCATGCGGTTGCTGGAGAAGTCACTAAAGAACCTCCAGACCGACCACATCGATCTGTGGCAGATCCACAACATCAAAGGACAGGGCAAAGAAAACATCGATCAGATCTTTGCAGACGACGGTGTGTTGAAAGCCATGCAGAAAGCCCGGGATGAAAAGATTGTAACCCACTTGGGCATCACGGGACATACCGACCCCGATCCAATGCGAATTATCGCAGAACGGTTTCCTTTCGATTGTGTGCTGATGGCCCTCAACGCCGCCGACAAACACCACAACCCTTTCATTGAAAAACTGATACCTACAGCAGTTGAAAAGAACATGGGCATTATCGGCATGAAGATTCCTGCACGTGACCGCATCTTCTCCAATGGTGGTATTATTTCGATGAAGGAAGCCATGAGCTACACGCTGTCCCTGCCAGTGAGCACCATCATTGTGGGTCTGGATAACATTGATGAGCTGGAGGAGAACGTAAGGATCGCACAGGAATTCAAACCGCTCAGCGAGGAAGAAATGCTGGCGATTGAAAACAAAGTGAAGCCGTATCATGAACACCTGCTGTTCTACAAGGGGCTGAGCAAATGGCCCAAGGGCTGGTCGGGCAATAACGTGTAAAGTGCCGCCTCTAATCGCTTCGAGGATGGGCCAGAATGGGTCCGGGATTTGGCCCTGGGATTGAGCCGCAGCAGAGGCTGTTTGTTGGCCAGAGAGGCGGTGAGCGGGATCTCTACAATAAGAAATCCGACCCGCTGTGTATAGCGAGCCGGATTGAGCAAAGCGGAGTATACGGCGCTAGAAAATAAACGTTCGGCGGATAAACAATCCCAGTCCGGACACTAGGCCGATCATCGCCAGCGAGGCCGGTTCGGGAATAACTTCAAAGCGGCTCAACACGGTTGCTGAATCGCCTGCCGACAGGGTAAGTTCAATCTTAATTTGTATATCGCTGTTTACACCCGCACCATAGGCTTGCCAACCAAACTCCTCTGATCCATCCGCCACGGTGGCGCTCGGTGACAGCGAAAGCGTATCCAAGAGCGTATCGACCAAAACACCGTCAATATACGCTTTATAAACGGACGTCCCATTATCATCGCTAGGTTGCGTGGATCGCATAGAACAAAGTCCAAGACCTTCCGACTGATTTTATTGAATGCAGTCTGTCGCTCGGACGGACTCATTGGCCGCGTCTGGATGACCTGGCTTAAACTTACCTGGCACATGATTTGGCAGTCATCCCCCACTGTTGATTTCAGTGCCCTGTAGAATTTGAGTTCGTTGTAATTTTTCGGAGACTTTTTGTTTAGCTGGAAGAGTCGGTGGGGAGGGCGGGCTATGTGGAGTGGCGCCTAGCAAGCTCGTGCAACTTGGCAACATCGCCGTCAATCAAGGACTGCTTCTTGGCGCGCGACCACTTTTTAATCTGCACCTCGCGTGCAATGGCTTCGGCTTTGGAGGGATGGGTTTCTGTGAAGACAAGATTCACAGGTCTTCTGATTGCGGTATAGTTGGCACCTTTCCCAGCGTTGTGTGTGGCGAGTCGCCGGGCGATATTCTGGGTGTGCCCAACATAGTAGGAGTTGTCGGAGCAAAACAGAATGTAGGTTGCCCATTGCATGAAAAAAGGGTGCATGATATAGCCGGTGAAAGCGAGGGGATTGATTGTTATTCGACTCGCGCCCGCAACGTTCCGACCCGCCAGCCCTTCGATGCGTTCGTGAACTCACTTACTCAGGACACCATTCGACTCACCCCTCTCTCTGGCCAGCCATGAGCGAACGGAGTGAGTCGAATGGTGGAGGCGGGGGGAATCGAACCCCCGTCCGAATAAGAGTCACAGCAGCTTCTACGTGTGTAGTCAGGCATTAAAAGATTCGCCGCCGCCGCTGCCGCCTGTCCGGGCCACTTTGGTCGCTAGGATCCTGTTGGTTCTCGCGCCGCCGCCCGGGTCCCCGGAATTGGTGCCAGCTTGTTATCGTCGCCTCTATCCCCTAACAAGCTTCAGGGTAGAGACGTAGCGGAACTATGCCGCTAGTGCGTAACTTTCGTCAGCATTTATGTGTTTTGGGCTCCTTTTAACGAGGCCTGGAGTCCAACCTCGACACGCCACTGAAGCTTCAACTTACCCGTCGAAACCAGTCGCCCCCAATCAAGGGAAGAGACATAGACAACACCAAAAGCGTTCAAACGTCAATTCATGCGGCAGAAAAGTTCAAAGACCCCCTCGTAACGTTTGCGATTATTAGTTGCTTACAATTTGTCTTTTATTAATAGTCGGCAAAAAGAAATTCAGCAAAGGGAAACGGCAGTACCGGCCGGGCTGGTGAACTGACAATTAAAGAGAGAGGGATACACATGAGTTGGCGCAAAACAATCTTCACGATTGCCGGATTGGCTATTTTACTTGGGCTTGCGGGTTGCAAAAGAGACCCTCGGGACATTGCAAAATGGAAAGCCGAAGGAAAAACCGGAAAACTGATTTCCGCAACAGGTGATCACCGGCAATTCGTGCGCATCGATGCCATTAAGGCGTTGGCGGAACTGAAAGCCAAGGAGGCCATTGAGCCCCTTGTCGCTCTTTTTTCTGATTCCGATCTGGTTGTGGTGCACAAGGCCGTCGATGCCGTCGCATCCATGGATGACCCCCGCCTTGAAAAGCATATGCTTAAGGCGCTTGAGATTAAATCTCCCATCGCACGTACCACTGCGATAACGACACTGGGAAACCTCAAGTCAGAGGCCGCTGTCGATCCGCTGATCGCTGCATTCGACGACGAATTCGAAGAGGTGGCCGTGGCGGCAGCGACGGCGCTCGGGCAGATTGGCAACCCTAAAGCCGTTGGTCCGCTTACAGAAAAAGTCGACGACCGCTCCTTCAACATGCGCATGGCGTGTGTGACCTCACTCGGGCAGATTGGCGGCCCCGAAGCAGCGGAGGCCCTGGAGCCGGCCCTGGGCGACATGAGCAAAAAAATCCGTGTCGCTACGATTGAAGGTCTTATCGGAATCGGCCCGTCCACCGCGCCTCTGGCGCTGGATGCCCTGCGCAACGGAGACCCTCTTGTAAGAGAGAGCGGCATGGCCGTTCTGCAAGGTCTGAATGACGTTCCAACTACGGGAAGCGATGGGGTCTGGTATCGACTCGCCAGCCTCACGGCCGGTGAAAATCCGGTAGTTGATCCAGCCAAAAACACCGAAATTCCCTCTATTGACGATAATATGGATGCCTTGCTCGAGGCGCTTACCCACGAGCAACCCGAAGTCCGCGACTATGCTCTCCTTACCTTGGCATCCATGGGAGAATCCTCTGCAGCCCCCGTACTGGCACTCGCCGAGCAGAATACCGGCCGAAAAGAAAAAACATGGCTCACCGGACGTTCCGTCTGGTACGGAGCCCCCGATTGGAAAATCGATCTCTGGGCCGCGGCAACCACCCTGAATCCCGGATTCAGGGTCAATGAACGTATCGCTTCCGACCTGAAACCACACAGCCAAACTGCCGAACAAATGATGAAATCGTTGGAGTTCAAACCGAGCCGACCCTATATTCCACTGCTGATCGCCCAATTCGCAGCCTTCGGGTCCGAATACGCAAGCGGCAAAAGAACACACTCACTCTTCGGTATCGAATTCACATCCGAAGTAACCGACTTCTCAACCGGCCAAACCCAGGGATCGATAGACCGGCAACGAACTAAACGCTGCCGCCTGCTCGCCGAGAAACATCTCATCAACACGGACTACCAGGCCGTCCTGCCCTTGCTGGCCGCACTCAATGATGACGATCTTGATATCGTGGCCCATTCGGCCCAAACCCTGCTCAAGATCTGCCACGAACGGGCCGAAGAACCCGTGATCGCCGCCTTTTCAACTCGGTTTGAAAACGGGGTGGAGCTCTCGGGCTCGGCGTTCCAAAGGGTCATGCAGGATCTCAGCACACCGGAAGTTAAAGCCATGCTGATGAAGGTGCGCCCCAATGCAGTCCAGGCCATCAGAACGGCTCAAAAGAAATATCCGAATGTCGAGTTCTCGAATATTCCCTTGGACGACGCCGTCGACCCCAGCCTCAAGGCCGCCCCCTTCCGGCTGGCCTATTTCAATGGCGACCGCAGAACAGAGCTGAGGATCATCTTCCGCCCGGATGAGAACGGCAACTGGGTCCCAACCCCCCCGCTTGCCGACAAGCTCCCGGAATAAATCCTCGCAGAGGCGCAGAGAGCGCAAAGGATAATTCCGGCAAAAGCTCTGCGTGCTCCGCGCCTCTGCGAGGTATGAAAGAGCAATTAGACCGATAAATCAAAATTCGCTGTATAGCAGCGCTGGAGTTTCTTATGGCTGGAGAATATGTCTATACCCTCGAAAGTCTGACCAAGCAACATGGTGCCAAGACCATTCTGGAAAATGTCAACCTGTCGTTCTTCTTCGGCGCACGCATCGGTGTAATCGGCGGCAACGGCTCAGGCAAATCCAGCCTGCTGAAAATCATGGCAGGACTCGACGAAGAATTCATGGGCAGTTGCATCATCGCTAAAAACGCCAGGATCGGCTACCTCGAGCAGGAGCCGCAGCTCACCCCCGGCAAGACCGTTCAGGAGGTGGTGATGGAAGGGGCCGCCGAACAGCAGGCCAAGCTCGATCGCTACGGCGAAATCTGGGAACTGCTCGGCGGTGATATCTCCGACGAGGAGTCCGACAGGCTCAATAACGAAGTCGCCAGGCTCCAGGAAGAGATCGATGCCTCCAATCTTTGGGAACTCGACCGTCACGTTGAGATGGCGATGGACGCCCTGCGCCTGCCTGAAAGCGATCAAATGGTCGATGTGCTCTCCGGCGGCGAAAAACGCCGTGTGGCTGTCTGCCGCCTGCTGCTGCAAAATCCCGACGTCCTGCTACTCGACGAGCCCACCAACCACCTCGATGCCGAATCGGTCGGATGGATGGAGGAACACCTCAAGCGCTTTGCCGGCACGCTCATCGTCGTGACCCACGACCGCTACTTTCTATCCAACGTTACCGAATGGATTCTCGAACTCGATGCCGGACGTGCCTTCCCCTACAAAGGCAACTATGAAGCGTGGCTGGAACAGAAGCAGCTCATCGCCGAGCAGTCCCAGAAACTCAACGCCTCCCGCAGGAAGCTCCTCAAGCAGGAGCTGGAATGGGTGCGTATGAATGCGTCGAGCCGGCTCACCAAAAACAAGGCGCGTTTGAAGCGCTACGACGAGCTCTCCACGCAGGAGTTCGATGCCGCCGAGGAAAATCTGGCCATCCAGATTCCGCACGGCCGGCGTCTCGGAACCAAGGTCGTCCAGGCCAACGACGTCGCCAAGGCCTTTGGTGACCGCCTGCTGTTCGACGGCGTCAACTTTGATCTTCCGCCCGGCGGGATCGTCGGCATCATCGGTGGCAACGGCGCGGGTAAAACCACCCTCTTTAAAATGATCACCGGTCAGGAAGCCCCAACGACCGGAACCCTGGAACTGGGCGACAGTGTCGACATCTCCTACGTCGACCAGTTGCGCGACGACCTCGACGCGAGCAAAACCATCTGGGAGGAAATATCCAACAGCGAAGAAACCATCGAAGTCGGCGGTCGCGATATGAGCAGCCGGGCCTACTGCGCCCGCTTCAACTTCAAAGGGTCTGAGCAACAGAAGAAGGTCGGCGTGCTTTCAGGCGGCGAACGCAACCGCGTCCACCTTGCCAAGCTGTTGCGCCGCGGCGGCAACCTCCTGCTGCTCGATGAACCGACCAACGACCTCGACGTCGCCACCCTCCGCTCCCTGGAGGAAGGCCTGATCAATTTTGGCGGATGCGCCGTAGTCATCAGCCATGACCGCTGGTTCCTCGACCGCGTCGCCACGCATATCCTCGCATTCGAGGGCGACGAGGTGATCTGGTTCGAAGGCAACTACGAAGCCTTCAAGGGCCACATGCGCAAACAGAAGGGCGACAAATGGACGCCCCACCGCGTCCGCTACCGCCCCATCAAGAACTAGCCTTGCCTCCAGCACTCTTATTCCGCACAATGTCCGCATAGAAAGGTCCTTAACATGCAAAATCTTCTCGGTAAATTTGAACGCCTAATCGTACTGACCCTCATGGTCTTCATGATGATCGCGGTATTGCTTGCGACGATCGAAGTCGGCGTCATCTTATGGCAGCAGATGCTGGAGCCACCGCTCATGTTGCTGAACGTGAAAGAGATGATGAAGGTCTTCGGCTTCATCCTGATGGTGATCATTGGACTCGAGCTGCTGGAAACTATCAAAGCCTATCTAAATGACCACGAGATCCATGTGGAGGTTGTACTCCTCGTTGCCCTGGTCGCTGTGGCCCGCAAAGTAATCATTCTGGATTACACGGAGGTTGAACCGGAGATGATGCTGGCCGTCGCCGCTTTGGTGATTTCCATGTCTGTAGGCTTCTACGTGGTTCGCCGTGCGCTGAATGATAACGGTAGAAGAAGCAACGATGAGCAGGGAGTCGACTAGACTCCAAACAGCCGGGCAAGCAGTTTGTTGAGGCGGGGGATCTCGAGGGCCAGAAAGTCGGCGATGTCGGATTGCTTGACCAGCCGCAGGATGCGGACGAGCAGCAAAAAGATGATCATGTAGCCCAGCCCCACCGCGAAGAGCAGGCCGATGTTGAGCCATTCGTTTCCAAAGCGCTCAAACAGCTGCACCTGCCGGGTGATCCAGAAAAGCGCGGCGGCTTCGAGCACGAGCACAAATACAATGCGCAGAAAGAACCGGACCGGGAAATAGATTCCTCCGATGATCTCCCGCGCTACTAAAAGGCGCGGCGCAATGGTAACGAGAAAGGTTCCGGCCACGGCGGCCACCCCGCCCCAGACTCCCCAGCGCAGATGCACGATCAGGAGCCAGTCAAGGGTCAGGTTGACGGCGATCTGGAGCACCATCATCGGCAGCATGTTGTGCACCTTTTCCTTGGCCTTGAGCGCCATCGAAAGCGGAATGGAGATGAGCGGGAACAATAATACGATGCAGAACACGGAGGCGAGCCGGCCGGCTTCGTCCATCTCGCCTTTGTAGATGATGTGGTAGGCCGCCGGCGAGAAGAATGCACCCGCCACGGCAACGGGCAGCGAAACCATGATCAGCAGCTTGTAGTACGATGAGATCAACCGCTCGAGACAACGGTGGTCTCTTACGTATGCTTCGGCGAAGGCGGCGGTAAACAGCCCAAGCAGGGCGAGAGGAATGAAGGTGACGACCGTGAACGGCAGGCTGTAGCCCAGATCATACATTCCGACCACCGTTGTTCCGCCTGCGAATGCGAGGAAGAATATTTCAGAATACTTGAACATCACGGTGCGGAGGATGGCACTCAGCATGGCGGTTCCGGAAAACTTCAGCGCGCGGCGTTTGCCGATGCCGTACGGCAAGGTGTGCCAGTCCAGTCCGTGCACGTAGCGGGTCAGCAGTACAAGGCCCGTTACATAGATCAGACCGATGGAGAGCATTTGAACGTAAAATACCGTAGAAACCTCGGGGCTGGTTACCAGCCAAACGGAGAGCACCCCAAGCCAGACCACTCCCTGGACCGTGGAGAGCAGTGCGACGGTGCGCGTTCTGAATAAAGAGGTGAAGACCGTGGCGACAAAATCCTTGAGCAGCAACAGCCCAACCAGCCCGCACACAAGCATCAGGTAGAAGCGGAAATGATCGACGTGCTCCGCCTTGAAAAGTCGCTGCAACGGTGCGGAAAAATAGAGCAGCAGCGCTGTGACCGCGCACGTTGCCATGACTTGCAACAGGGCGGATTTCCACAGCAGGTGGATCAATCCCCGGTGATTTTTGTGGGTGGCCAGCTCCGGCACATAGCGCATCAGCGCAGCGCCCAGCCCCAGACTGCAGACCACCAGCAAGTAGGACGATATGTTGGTCATCAGACTGTAGACGCCGAACTTATCCTTGCCGAGGCCATTGACCGTAAGCACACTCACGCCAAAGTAGACAAAGAAGAGCACCATTTTGCCCAGCACCATCCAGGGAACGCCGCTGACCGCCTCGCGCGAAAAAAATCCCCCGCCCCCGTGGTGCAGCTGCTCGTGTTGGGAAGGTTCGGTCATGGGCGTGGGGCGTTGTTTATCGATTCCGGGCGCGCTCAATCCGCTTAGATATGGATGGATGGCTGTGCAGCAGAATCTCGGCCCATACCGCCGGCTCTTTGTTGGAGAGGTTTTGATCGGCCAGCTTTTCGAAGGCGGAAACCAAGTCATCGGGCGAACCCAGTCGGTCGATGGCGTAGGCATCGGCCGCGAATTCACGCCGGCGCGAGTGCATGTTGGCGAACGGCATCGAGATGAGCGAAAAGACAAACAGACTGAAGATGAAGAGCGGGGCCGCGCCGATGTCGTAGATCGCATCGAAGCCGAGCAACCCGGACAGCCCGGTCAGGCAGAGGTGCGCGACATAGAACCCGATGAGCGCAAGCACCGAGCTGGTGGTCATCAGGCGAAGCGTATCGCGGTTTTTATAGTGCCCTACTTCGTGCGCGAGAATCGCGAGAATCTCCTTCTGCGAATAGCCCGAGAGCAACGTGTCGCCCAGAATAATGCGCTTGGTTCGTCCGAATCCGGCAAAGGCGGCGTTTGCGGTGTTGGTCTTGGCTTCCAGTCCCCATTTAAAAACGCCGACCACCTTGATGTCGGCATCTTCCATCATCGCCCGGACCGCTTCAGTGAGGTCGCCCTCCTCAAGCGGTTCGAACTTGTGAAAGAGCGGCATGATGACCAGCGGGGCCAGCGTGGAGATCACCACGGCGAAGAGGATGTAGAAGACGGTGGCAAAGAGCCACCACAACTCCTCCGACCAGCGTAACAGGGCATAAACCACCGAAAAGAGCACGGTGGCCAGCACGAGGTCGATCATCAGCGACTTGATAAAATCGCCGAACCACTCCCCGAAGGTTTCGTTTGAAAGCTCGTAGTGGTGCTCCAGCACATGATCGCTGTAGTAGGAGAGCGGAAACATGCAGGCGGCGAAACCGAATACAGCGATGATCGTGTAGACCGCATTCGACACAAACCACAGGCTATCGCCGAAACGCGAGGCCAGGCCATTGGCCAGTACGGCGGATGCCCCGGAAAACTGGAACGCCCCCAGCAGGATAACGACCAGTAGAACCTGGATAATAAAAAGGCGGTTGTGAATGGCGTCGTATTCCTTCGCCAGAACTTCACGGGGGATTGGGGTGGATTCTTCCATGGCTTAACCTTGATTCCGGGTTGGGGCCACGGATGAACACCGAAACACACGGATCATCAGGGGGTTGTGCCGGTCTGCGGCATCCCCCAAAGCGTTCGGCTTTAAATCCTTCCAAACTACTTTCAAATCGGTATTTATCTGTGTTTGTCTGTGGCTCATTTTCCTGTTTATACCTACAGTTCGCTCGAGTAGCCGATCCGAGTCAGCAGGCGGTCCAGTTCGTCGTTGTCGTGGAAGTCAACCTCCAGCGACCCCTTCACCTTGCGGCCGTTGGTCAGTGTTTTTGAAGGATTGATGCGCACGCTGGTGCCGAAATACTGATGAAGTTCGTCGGAAAGCGTGTGCAGATAATCGCTCGGGAGATCCGTCTTTTCAGCGCGCGGCTTCTTGGGGAGCTGACCGAGTTTCCTGACGATCTTTTCCAGGGCCCGGACGGAAAGGCCCTCTTTGATGGATCGCCTGGCGAGCAGTTCCTTCTGCTTGTCGCTATCGACCGACAGCAGTACCTTGGCATGGCCGACCGACAACAGCTCCTCGGCCACATGCTTGCGGATGCCATCGGGCAGCTCCAGCAGGCGCATGCTGTTGGCCACCGAAGCGCGTGCCTTGCCCACCTGCTTTGCAACGTTCTCTTGCGTGAGGTTGAACTTTTTCTGGAGGAGCGCATAGCCTTCGGCCTCCTCGATAGGGTTGAGGTCTTCGCGCTGGAGGTTTTCGATCAGCGCAATTTCCAGCGCCTTTTCATCGCTGGCCTCGATTACAATTACGGGTACCTTTTTGAGCAGTGCGGCCTGTGCACCGCGCAGGCGGCGCTCCCCGGCAATCAGCTCGAACCGGGTACCGACCTCACGCACCAGCAGCGGCTGGAGTATGCCATGGACCTTAATGGAATCCACCAGCTCGGAGAGGGCGTCCTCCTTGAAGTTGCTGCGCGGCTGCCATGGGCTGGCGACCACCTTGTTCACGGGAACCTCTCGTACGCCGCCTGCGGCCTCTGCGGCGGCCTTGGGGACGGCCTGCTTTTCCGTGGCCTGCTTTTTCGCCGTCGTTCCGTCCTTGATCAGCGCGTCGAGCCCGCGCCCTAATCCAATATGCTTTCCGGCCATGGCTACTCCTGTTGGTCAAACTGTTGTGAATAAGGGATATTTCCTGCAAACCCGGAAAAATAAAAGGTTAAACTTCCTATCCGGCGGAACTTAATCAAACCGCATGCGGGGTTGCGATGGTTCTTCGGGCGTTGCGATCAAAGCGTACGCTCCTCACCAGGCGTGCAGTCTTTCGACGGATCACCCTCCAACCATACTCGTCTAACGACGCTTTCAAGGACTTTCTTCATGGTTGGATGGAACGGGCCTCCGCAGGTTGAAAACTATTTGAGGTGGGTTTTATTACCCTTACCGATGGAATAGACCTCGAAGCCGATATTGAACAGTGCTTGGTGATCAAGCATGTTCCGCCCGTCAAAAATAAAGGCAGGCTTGGCCATGGAATCGTAAATCCGCTGAAAATCCAGCTCCTTGTACTGCTTCCATTCGGTGAGAAGAGCAATGGCGTGCGCACCTTCGGCGGCGGCGTAGGGATCTTCCTCGAATCCGATCTGGTCGAGCAGATCCGACAGCTCGACTCTGGCGTTTGCGATGGCCTTTGGATCGGACACCACCACCTTGGCATGTTCCCCGGCCAACTCGCGGCAAACCCGGATGGCGGGGCTTTCGCGGGTATCACCGGTATCCGCCTTGAAGGCGAAGCCAAAAATGGCGATGCGCTTGCTGGCAATCGTATTGAACATGCTGCGGAGCATGGTCGTAACGAATCGGGTTTCCTGATACTCGTTCATGGCGACCACCTGCCGCCAATAGTCGGCCGGCGCCTGCAGGCCGTAGGTCTCGCACAGGTAGACCAGGTTAAGGATATCCTTTTTAAAGCACGATCCACCGAACCCGATGCTGGCCTTGAGAAACTTGGACCCGATGCGACTGTCGGTTCCGATCGCGTGCGCCACGTCGGCCACATCGGCCCCGGTGGCCTCGCACAGCGCAGAGATGGCGTTGATGGAGCTGACGCGCTGCGCCAGAAAGGCATTGGCGGTGAGCTTGGAAAGTTCGGACGACCACACGTTGGTGGTCAGGATGCGTTCCCGTGGAATCCACGTGGCATAGATGTCGACAAGTGTCTGCAGGGCCTTTTGTCCGCTCTCGGTTTCATGCCCGCCGATCAATACACGGTCGGGGTCCTCGAGATCTTCAATAGCGGTCCCCTCTGCAAGGAATTCGGGATTGGAAAGGACTTCAAAATGGACCGGATTATCGCCGCTATGCAGCACGCGCTCCATCGCCTCGGCCGTGCGGACAGGCAAGGTGCTTTTTTCAACGATAATCTTGTCGGAGGTGGAGACCTCTTTGATGCGGCGCGCGCAGAGTTCCCAGTATTGGAGATCGGACGCGTAGCCCGCGCCTTCGCCAAAGGTTTTTGTGGGCGTATTGACGCTCACAAATACAATGTCGGCATCGCGGATGCCCTGGTCGACATCGGTGGAGAAGAAGAGGTTCCGGCCAAGCGCCTCCTGCACGACTTCCAGCAGGCCGGGCTCGTAGATCGGAAGATCATCGGTCTGCCATGCGACAATGCGTTCTTCGTTGATATCGACTACCATGACCTGAACGTCCGGACATTTTTTGGCGATCATCGCCATGGTGGGTCCGCCTACGTAACCGGCGCCGATGCAGCAGATTTTCGTCATTGATTTTTTCCGTTAAATTCCAAGATTGCTGAGCGCGGTCGTCACTTGATTAATAAGTGCGGTGATGCGGGGATGCTCTACTTCAAACTCATCGGCCTCGCGCTGGAGGGTTGCGGCCAGTTCCTGAATGGCTTCAGGGGTATAGCGTTCGATTTCCTCGCGGGCCTGTTCCAGCTTTTCCTCAAGGAAGCCGGTTTCCTTCGGTGTTTTCTCCAGCTCGCTTTTCAGTTCGCCGAGCCTGTTCTTCACTTCGTTGTGCGGCATGCGGTATCCATCCTTTCTTTATTTGATATTGTAAGCGCGCATCTTGGTTAAAAGCCCGGCCCATCGCCAGTTTTAATCGTGTAAAACTCGATGGTAGATTTCTCTCAGCTGCGCGGCCACTACGGGCCAGTCGTAACGGCCCGACACGGTTTCGAAGGCGCGACTCGAAAGCGCAGTGCGCAATGCCGCATCCGCCGCGAGCTCCGCCATGCCCTCCGCAAGCCTGAGCTCGTTGCCAGCCTCCACCAGCAGGCTGTCTTCACGGTCGGTGCAGAATCCCGGCACGCCGCCGACGGCGTACGCCAGTACGGGCGTTCCGGCCGCCCACGCTTCAAGCACAACAATGCCAAACGGCTCATGACTGGATGCCAGCACAAACATTTCCGACGCCTTGTACGCACCGGGCAGCAACGGATCGTCCGGAGTCATCCCGGGAATGATCCGCACTCTGTTGTCGAGTCCCAGCTCTTCGATCTCCGTCATCAGCTCCGCGTGGTAGCCCTCGACGGTCGCTGCCCCAATGAGTACCAGCCGGTGGTCAGGATGCGTTTTCGCGAAACGGGCAAAGGCACGCACAAGGCCAATCTGGTTTTTCTGGTAGTCAATCCGCGAAACGCACAGCACGATTTTTTCAGAGGATTGGAAACCGAAGGCCGAGCGAAAGGCTTGAGCCTCCGCATTGGCGAACCGGTCGACGCAGACCCCGTTGGGCAGATGGAATACCATCTTGTCGGGATAGTTCCGCCTCATTTCGTTGTATTCGTTTTCGCCCACGCAAAGAATCGCATCGGCGTCGCTGAGCACACGCCGTGCGCCGAGCAAAAAGCCGAAGGCTTTCCCCCACTCCAGCTTGCCGCGGAAGGGTTCGCTCATTTTATCAACCTGATCCGACGGCAGGGTAAAATGCCCGCCGTGAATACTGACTACATATGGAATTCCCTTGAGCCGGGCCGCCGTGCGCGCCATCCCGCCGAGCCGATGCTGGACGTGTGTGTGGATGAGGGACACCTCTTTTTCTTTCAGCAGGCCAAGGAACAACGAAAGGGATAGCGGGCTGCCCCCCTTGAGGCGCAGCTTGTCCTTCGCCGCTCCAGAAAGTCCAAGCCACGGAAACAGGTAGCGAAAGCGTCTGACCGGAACCTCCTCGAAGCGTTGGAGGCCGGGCGCGGAAAACATGGCGGTGCAGAAAACGGGACTTTCGACCCCCTCCCGGCTGAACTCGCGCGCAAGATTGAAAACCACACTCTCGGTACCGCCCCACTTTTCAGGAACGAACCGCCGCATCACATGAACTACCTTCTTCAGCTCGGTCATAACACAAAATTAACATGAACTGTATTTAATGAGTCTCTTCAACAAAGGAATTATTCTGTTCGAAATCATTCTGTTCGAATACTAAGCACGGTAATGCTGTATAACAAGCCTCGCTCTAGAAGATCCGTGCGGCGCATTAAAGAGGTTCAGCATATGTTTTTATTTACCGACCCCTCCCCAATCCATACAGTGCCTTGAACTTTATTCCCACGACACAGATGGATTCATACTATGCCGCCGTTCTGGAAAACCAAAAAACTTCATGAGCTCACCGAAGCCGAGTGGGAAACCCTGTGCGACGGGTGCGCAAAGTGCTGCGTGCATAAGCTGGAGGATGAGGATACGGGTGAGGTGCATTATACCTGCGTCGCTTGCCGGATGCTGGAGGTCAACACCTGCCGCTGCACCGACTATCCCAACCGCCATGAGCTGGTTCCCGATTGCGCCGTGCTCTCGGCCGGCCAACCCGAACATTTCGCGTGGATGCCTGAAACCTGCGCCTACCGCCTGATGCACGAAGGAAAACCCCTGCCCGATTGGCACCCGCTGATTACCGGCGACCCGACATCGGTCCATGCCCACGGCGCCTCCGCACGAAAGAAGCTCATCCCCGAATTCCTCGCCGGCGAAGACCTTGAAGAATACATCGTCTACTAACCGATTTTTAGTTTTTTGGGTCTGCGACCATCTGCCTGATCCGCAGCTAAGAAAGCCCCCTCAATTTCGTCACCCCACTCATGCCCGTTCAAAGTTTAACGTTCGAAGTTCGGCTTTAATTCACCACGGAATACCTAGCGCGGCAAAGCCGCAACCAAATTTGAACCACGGAATACACTGAACACACGGAAATGTTCGCAGAATGATGTACGGCAGAATGATATGGAGCAATTGATTTGATTATTCTGCCGTACATTATTCTGCGAAAAACTGCACCTGCTAAGTTGTTATTTAGAAATGAGTTACCAGATAAAACGTGCATAAAAAACAAGAAGTTGACGGGTAGTAGTACGAAATACACGAAGCTATGCATTTAGCACCAGGAATCAGGTACTAGGAACCAAGCACCAGGAACCAAGCACTAAGAACCAAGCACTAGGAACCAGAACCCTGAAACTCGCTACAACAGATCCAGCGGGCTACCGCCGGCAACCCCGGGGCGATTGAGCACGTGGGTGTAAATCATCGTGGTCGAAACATCAGCATGGCCCAGCAACTCCTGCACGGTGCGAATATCGGCTCCGCCCTGTAACAACTGCGTCGCAAACGAGTGGCGCAACGTGTGGCAGGACACACGCTTGGAAATACCCGCCTTTGCCGTGGCAGCCTTAATCGCTTTCTGCAGGCCGTTCTCATTAATATGATGACGCCTTTTTGCAGCCGTTCGCGGATCGGAGCTAATGCGCGCAGCTGGAAACACATATTGCCAAGCCCACTCCCGGCAGGCATTCGGATATTTGCGCGCCAATGATTCAGGAATAAAGACCTCCCCATAGCCCGCTTTCAAATCGGCTTCGTGCAGGCGTTTGCCCTTTTCCAGTTGTCTCTGAATATCTGATACCAATCGTTCCGGCAGCGGAACGCGACGATCCTTGCCGCCTTTC
>JAUVCG010000007.1 GCA_030595785.1 Kiritimatiellales bacterium
CCGTCCTTCTTGGGCGTAAAGTGGAGTCCGAACGAGTTGGGGTGTAAGTCCCCGCAAAACAGGCAGTTGCGGTGTTCGTTTTCTATTTCGTATTCAGTCATGCTTCTGCTCCGGAACGGATTTTTTGAAGAGGTGTTTAATCTGCTGGCCGAGCGGCACCTTGGCCGGTGTTGCATAAAAATTTTCGATGGCCTGTCGGATGGCATTCGCGGCGAGCAGGGCGCAATGCCGATGGTCTTCGGGGATGGGGCCGACGGCTTCGAGCACCTGCGCCTGCGTCATTGCCGCCGCCTCGTCGGGGCGCATGCCTTCGGCCAGCTTTACGGCGTCGCTGCAACAATACTGCGAGTGCCCGCAGCCATCGGACATGAACGAACCCTTGCGGATCTTTCCGGCGTCGATGCGCAGCCACACCTCCACCGTGTCGCCGCACGGGCCAGTGATCGATGCATGTGTGGAAGCATCTCGCATCCGGCCAAAATTCTTTGGCCGCGATTCAATGGTCTTCATCACATTGTCGAACATACATTGCTCCAGGTTTTGCGCATGGCCTTCGCGGCGCGGCCGTCGGAATCCTCGACCAGCGAACGGGCGTTGATCTGGGCGGCTGTGACGGCTGCGTCGTACGGAATGCGCCCGACGGGTTTGGCCCCCATTTTCTGGGCCAGCGTTTCGATGCGCTCGGTCATAACAGGGTTGATGTCCCATTTGTTGATGCAGACCATCGCGGGAATCTTGAAATAGTTTGTGAGTTCCATGACACGCCGTAGGTCGTGCTCGCCGGAGAGGGTTGGTTCGGTGACCACCAGCACGGCGTCCGCGCCGGTGATGGATGCGATGACGGGGCAGCCGATGCCGGGCGGGCCGTCGACCAGCAGGTATTCGCAATTCTGCTGTTCGGCGATTTTGCGGGCTTCCCGCCGAACGAGGCTAACGAGCTTGCCGGAATTTTCCGCGCCGGGATTCATGCGCGCATGCACCATTTGGCCGCAACGCGTGGTGGAGGCAAACCATTCGCCGCAGTCCTGTTCTGGAAAGTCGATTGCCTTGGTTGGGCAGAACTCCACGCACACCCCGCACCCTTCGCAGCCAAGCGGGTCGACCTTGAAATCCTTGATCGCATCGAACCGGCAAATGGTTTCGCACAGGCCGCACTGTGTGCAGTCGGCGGTGCGGATCTCGGCGGCGTGGCCACTGGTGAAGGTTTCGCGCCGCTGGATCGTGGGGTTCAAAACAAGGTGCAGGTCGGCGGCGTCGACATCGCAGTCCGCCAGTACCGCGTTTTGCGCGAGCGCCGCAAAGGATGCCGTGATGCTGGTCTTCCCGGTTCCGCCTTTGCCGCTAATGATGACAAGTTCCTTCATGGCAGATTCCTTTCTATGGACAGAGCGGCCAGCCTTTCCGGAAGGACAGCCAGCGCAGCGCGCATTTCGGGCAGCACCGCCGTCAGGATTTCGCCGCGGGAATAGGCCTCGGCCACGCGCCGGTCTTCGGGGATTTGTAGCAGCAGCGGAATGTTTTCTTCGTGGCAATATTCGTTGATGCGGTTTTGCTCCTCGTTCGAGCGGTTGACCGCCACGGCAAAGGGCAGCCCCAGTACGCGCAATGTTTCAACCGCCAGCTTGAGGTCGTGCAGGCCGAACGGGGTGGGTTCGGTAACCAACAGGGCGGCGTCGCACCCTTTGACCGCCGTAACGAACGGGCACGAGGTGCCCGGCGGGCAATCGATGAGCGTCAGCCCTTCTTCGCGGGCATGCCGCAGTGTTGCACGAATGATCGGCGGCGACATGGCCTGCCCCACATCCATCCGCCCGGCGACGAACTCGACATCGCCGTGTGCGCCAATTTCGAGCGTCCCAATTTCTTTTTGGATCTCTGTGATGGCGCCTGTTGGACAGATCCGGGCGCAGCCGCCGCAACTATGGCACAGCTCGTTGAACGCCATCGTCTTCTTGCCGAGCGAAACAATAGCGCTGAACTGGCAGACGCGGCCACATTCCCCGCAGCCCGTGCATAGGGCTTCATCAATAGTTGGAACAAGGCTGTAGACCTTTTCCTTCCGCTGGATTTCCGGCTGGATAAAGAAGTGGCTGTTCGGTTCCTCGACATCGCAGTCGAGCAGGCGAACCGGGCCGCGAACCGAAAAGGCCATCGCGGAAGCAATCGTGGTTTTGCCGGTTCCGCCCTTGCCGGATGCAATAGCGATCTTCATTTTGCCACTCCTTTGTGTTCGAGAACCACCCAACTGCCGACCGGTTTGCCGATGTCTCTTTCAATGACTGCCCGAACCTCGTCCATGAGCTGAAGTGCTTTAGCCGTCGATTCCGATTTGATGGCTTCGTACGGATCGGCATTACCGGATTCTTCCCGGATGATGCGATGGGTGATCTGTGCCATTTCAGGCGGCGGCCGATCCATCGGGAATTTTGCCGCCTCAAGCAAAACGCGCTGCAACGTACGATGAATCAGCGGTTCGTCGTCCATCACTTGTTGCAACGCGTCATGCGCCTGGCGAACAAAGCAGGGAATGCATTCGGTGTAGCTCTGCATGCTAAGCCCAGTGTCCTTCCACGTTGGCTTCTTCGATGGCTTCAAGTTCACCACGCTTGAACATTTCGATCGCTTCGCCGACGGTGGCGGCTGCACAAGTGCAGACAGTAATGTCGGCCGCTTTCAATGTTTCATAGGCTTTGGGTCCACAGTTTCCTGTGATTACACAACCGACCTTTTCCTTGCACAGATGCAGTGCCGCCTGGATGCCTGCGCCCTGCGTGGCGTTCAGGTTCTGTTCATTGTTCTGCACATGGTATGTGCCGAGATCTGTATAATAGATCAAAAACTTCGGTGCCCGGCCAAAGCGGCTGTCAAGTGGGGCATCCAAGTCGCTGCCTGATGTTGTAATTGCAATTTTCATTTATTAATTCCTGTATTTAGCCGTCCTTATTTCCGCTGAGATCGGCAAGCTGCTTCTCGAGTGAAGCAAGCTGCGTTTGCAGAGTATTGATTTTTTCCTGTAGCAGCATCGTATCGGCTGTTGTCGCGGCATGCTGTGCATGGTGTGCCTCCTTAGGTTAATTGCATTGTCCTTGGCGTCGCCGGCAGCGGCGGCAGCCGGGCATGGAATAGCAGGCTTCTTCAAGCCGCCCGTTCTTCCACGCCTCCCATACGTCGTGAACTTCGCCCGATACAAACGGATTGACCCGGATTCCGAGCTCCTCCGCATATTCCCGCACCCGGCGGGAGATCGCGCCGCAGATCAAGACATCGATCTGCCGCTCCTTCAAAAAGGCCAGCTTGCTTTGGGGGCAGTCGGCCGGCATTATGACGGATTCGCTTTTTTCCAGATCCGTTTCAATGAGCAGGGCGGTTCCCGCCACGTCGAACACCGGAGCAACCCGTCCTTGCCATTCTGTAATTGCAGCTTTCATTTGCCTGCCTTAATGCACGAAGGGTGCCAGCGGGTTTCGTGGAGGCGGAATGAGTCGCAACATACTACGTATATGCATTTTACGAATTATGGAAGAAAATAGTGCGAACCGCTGTGGGTGGCGAAAATGCAACCGTGTTCGGCAAAATAGTAGCGAAAATGCAACTATTTCGGTGGTTGGATGCCGAGGCGCTTCATTTTGCGATATCACGATGAAAAATACCTTCACCTGAAGATTTATGATCCGCCGAATCTATCGACCAGAAGAGATCTCTAAAAAACGCACATCCGAGAAGAGCCCGTTTAAGGGATATTGGGTTCCCGGCTATTTATTGAGTTTGCCTTCGAACTCTTCGAGGCGGCGTCCTTCAAGCGGGTTGGCTTCGCCGGCCATGACCTGCTTGATGGCGTCGATCTCGTCGGAGGAGAAGCGCGCGCCGTTGACCATGTGGCGTTCGAACGATTCGTAGGCGAGCGGGCAGACGGCCTTGACAACCTTGGCTATGGCGCGGCCATACTCCTGGATCTCCCACTGGGCGTGGCTATCCATGCGCAGTTTCAGAAAGTGAAACATGTTCTTGAGGTCCATCTGCCAATACCACTCGGTGTAGGTGGAAAGCGGCAGATTGATGCGGGCAAGCTCGCGAGCGATGTCGTCGTTGATCATTTCCTCGTAGTTGCTGTAGACGTTTTCCTGATCCTGCTTGAGCAGTTCGATCACTTTTTCCTGCAGCTCGGCGGGGACATCTTCGGGGTTGCGGCCCTGTTTGTTGTCGGCACTCTGGAAGCTGATCTTGTCGCCGGGAGGAAGATAGAACTCGTCTTTCATTACGGAGTAGCGGCCGGAAATCTCGTTTAGGCGCGCGGTGCGGTGGCGGATCCACTGACGGGCAACGAAGATCGGCATTTTGCAGTGAAATTCAAAAACGACGTGTTCGAAGGGGGAGGTATGCTCGTGGCGCAGGAGGTAGTCGATGAGCCCGGCGTCCTGACGGAGGGTCTTGGTACCTTCGCCATAGGAGACGCGCGCGGTCTGCACGATACGGTCGTCGCTGCCCATGTAGTCGATCAGGCGGACGAAGCCGTGATCAAGTACCTTGATTTCCTGGTCCAGCAGGGCTTCCGCTTCGGGGACGGTAATATGTGCCATATTTATTTCCTCTAATTAAATTGCCGGTTGATGGGTCTGCGACGCCCTTGTTTTTAAAGGCCAACGCCTGAGTTCTATAAATCGGCAATCGGCATTCAAAAATCGAAAACTCAAACTATTCCTTTGAAGCGGGGGTTGCAAATAAATGGTTAAAATATTCGATCCAGCATGCCCGAATGCTATAGTCCGCGCTCTTTTTGGAAATCGGACATAAGGATGTTGCCATGAGTAAGAAACTGGATAAAAGCGCGGGTTGGATCACATTTGATCCGGAGCTGAAAATCGTCGACTGCACGGTGCGCGATGGCGGGCTGATCAACGCCCACAAGTTTGAGGATGGGTTTTTCAAGAAGATCTATGACACCTGCGTGGCGGGCGGCATCGACTACATGGAGGTGGGCTACAAGGCGGACCGCAAGCTGTTCACCGGCGATGACAATGGCCCGTGGAAGTTTTCCAGTGAAGAGGATATCCGCCGAGAAGTCGGTGAAAACGACACCAAGCTCAAGCTGTGCGCCATGGCCGACGCCGGACGGACGGACTACCACAACGACATTCTGCCGCGCGACGAGAGCGTGCTCGATCTCATCCGTGTTGCGACCTATATCCATCAGCTGCCTGCCGCACTTGAAATCGTGAAGGACGCCAAGGACAAGGGCTATGAAGTAGCGCTGAACCTGATGGCCGTTTCGACTGTGCCGGACTACGAGCTGGACAACGGCCTCGACGTGGTATCCCATTGTAGCGAGGTCGACTTCCTCTATGTGGTCGACAGCTTCGGTTCGCTTTACTATGAGCAGGTTGACGACTTGATTACCCGCTACAAAGGTACCGGGAAAACGCTTGGCATCCACGCGCATAACAACCAGCAGCTGGCCTATGCCAATACCATCCACGCGGCGATCAACGGCGTGAAATTACTCGATACCACCATGATGGGTATGGGGCGCGGCGCGGGCAACTGCGCGACCGAATTAATGGTCGGTTTCCTGAAAAACCCCAAATTCGATCTCCGGCCGATCCTGAAATTTGTGCAGGAAACAATGCACCCGATGAGCCAGAAGCTCGACTGGGGATATAGCATACCCTATATGATCACGGGGCATTACAATGAACACCCGCGGTCGGCGATTGCGCTGCGCGCCAGTGACCGAAAGGACGACTATCTCGGCTTCTTTGACGAAATCGCGTCGCCATAGTCGTTAGAATTCGCCGACTTGGTGTAGTGCGTTCTTTCCATTTTCGGGAGCGCGCATTTTTTTTACGTGGCCGGAGGCAAATCTTTGCGGGTGTATCCAACCTCGGCCAGCACCTTGTCGGTGGTCTGGAAGTGGCATTTGGCGGTCTCAAGCAGGATGCCGGGGCCTTTGTAGGCTACAAGTTTTTCGGCCTCACGCCGCACTTTTTCAGAAGCCCCTTTTGGAACTTCAAAGTCGTGTTCTTTGCCCATCTTTTTCAGGGCAAAGAGGAATCCCGCGCGTGCAAGGATGGAGGCGGCGGCAACAGCCGGGTCGGACTCGGCCTTCGTGCGCTGGTCCAGCTTGATTTTCCTGCCCTTGTCCATGAGTGCGCGCTCGATCTGGTGGGTGGGGCCGAACTTGTCGGATAGCGCGCGCGGGCAGTCGGGTACTTTTTCAAGCAGGTCTTCGATGGCCCGTGCGTGGCCCCATGCCAGCATCTTGTTGACGTTCCGGATTTTGGTGTACATCCGGTTGTAGGAGCGCGGACCGATGGTAACCATGGCGCAGCGGTCGCCCAGTATCTTGCGAATCTCACGGGCCATATTCAACGCCACGTTGTCGGAGGAGATTTTCTTGCTGTCGCGTACGCCGAGCTCGCGCAGCTTGTCGACCAGCCCCTCGTCCACGTAGGCGGACGCAATGACGAGTGGACCGAAAAAATCGCCCTTGCCGCTTTCGTCGATACCCATGTGGGGCTGGATGGCTTCGGGGTCCTGGAGGTCTTCATAGCCGAGCGTGGCCTCTTTCAATATCTCCGTTTCCAGTGTGAAAGTGATCCATTCCTGGGCGGCTTTTCCCTGTACGAGCAGCTTGCCGGAATTATAGAGGTTGATGCGGCAGTCGGGGATGGAGACTGCGATCCGGGTGTGTGGAACGGTAGCAGACAGATATTTCGAGCTCTTGAGCAGTTGAAGCAGCGCCTGTTGCTGTTCTTCATTAAGTTTGAATGTAAAAGAGTTGGTATTCATATTAAAATCCGTGTTTAGTAGTGACTGTAAAGTCATAGCAAAAGACGAGGGTGCGGCAAAGCGGCTTCTGCAACATCCTTGTATTAACCGGGAGGGATTCCATGATTCATTTATCGAGACGAGTGATCGGATTACTACTGGCGATTTTTCTTCTCGGCGGTTTTGCATGGGGCGGCGATGTCGCTGGTAGTGGCGAGCGAAAACGAGTCGTTACACACGCCGATGCGGCTGTAATCCTTGCAAAATATTCAGGTTTCTTTGATCGCTACGTAGATGAGAATGCTGATGTAGATGGATGCGTGGCGTTTCTGAATCAAACCGGCATTTATTTTGGATTGCTGGAAGTGGTTAACGGGTCGGAATTTACGGCTGAAGATTGCGCCCGTGCCATGGGGCAGATCGACCTTGTTTTAAGCGGCGAGGCCGAGTTTTCGATAGGCAAAGTAAAGTTGCCAAAAGGGTTTGTGTCATGGTCGGATTTTTGTATTATGCACGGCGTAGGGTATGTCGAGGGGCATCGGGCGATGCTTAATATTGTGAACGAAGCGGGTGCCTGATTGAGAAGAGTTTCCCTTGCATGGAGTAAATCATGTTGGTACTTTTCGCTACATTAACTTGAGGAATGAAGTATGAATAGAAGCAGTTGTATTGCGTTGATGGCGGTTGTCGGACTGGGACTTGGCAGTGTTTTGAATGTTGCCGTTGCGGGACAGAGTACCGATCAACTGGTGGCCGAGGCCAACAAATCGATCGCCGCGGCCGAGAGTGCGGTTGAAGAGGCCCGGGCTGCGATTGACTCGGGCAAGCAGTTCCTTGCGACGATTCCGGATGATTCGCCTGCAATGGGAGAAATTGCGGAGATGCTCAAGGCGGTTAAGGAAAACTGGGTTTTGGCCGTGTCAGCCCTTGACGGCGCGAAATCGAGTGCGTCCAAGATTCCCTCTGCTTCCTCTCCGGAAATTGCCGAGGACTATAAACTTCTAACGACGGTGAATGCGGGTGTTGCACTGTCCGGGGCAAAGGTGGCTCAGACCGGCCTTATGTATGTTGAAGCCGTTGCCAATAATAAAGCCGAAGCTCTTGGCATCATCAAGGTGGCCATGCAGGATTCCCTGGACTCGGCGTCTCAGGTTCAGCTCAACTACGAGCTCGTGAAAAAATTCATCGCCGAAAAATATTCTAAATAAAAGGAGCAGGGTCATGAAAAAGCATCAATATAGCAAGTTGGGTTTGATTGCATTCATTGCGGTTCTTGCCGCATCTATTCAGGTTCGCGCAGCGGATATGGCGTGGGCCGCTGGAGCTCGTGCTGACATATATGTTGCTGCGACCGAAGCCAGTGCAGCCGTGGCAGCCGCTTCAGGTAGCGGAGGGAAAGCGGTCCAGGATGCCCAGGCAAAGCTCGAGTCCATAAACAAATCCATCCAAGCGGCGAATGAAGCCTACGCTGCAATGGAGGCTGCGGGCGATGGCGATGCTACAGCAGCCAGGGAAGCTCTGAGTAATGCCCGGCAGCAAGCCTTGGGCGGCGCTGCTCCCGTGACCGCTTCCGCCTCAAACCAGGGGGGGTATGCGGATGGTCTCCCGAATATTTATGATGTTCCTTGGCAGACGGATGGTCGTCGCACGCAGAAGGAGTCGCAGTATCAGACTGCAAAGAGTGCGTCGGGTGAAGGCGGGGATAGTTTTGCCGAGCGTGATGCAACGCCTGAGTAACGGTTCTTTTTGTTCGTTCGTAGATGTTTGGGTTTATATATAGGGGATTTGTATTATGAATAAAATTAAGTACATCACGCTGTTTGCCTTCGTACTGGGTTCCGCGGCAACATTTGCGGCGAAGGATAGTACCTTCGAATTTCAGAACTCGGTTCGCATAGGTTATGATGACAATGTATACCAAAGCTACAATAATGTTCAAGAGAGCGCTTTTATTACGGATATTGCCAATATTACGGGAACGCTGACCTTCTCCGACCGGTCGGATCTGGAACTGTACTGGCAGCCGGAGTTCCGCTATCGCTTTGATGCGGACCCCAAGTTTATCTCCTATCAGGATTTGTATGCCCGCTTCAGCCATGCGCTGACGCAGCGTATGTTTCTTGAAATTTCCGACCGGTTCCGCTATCAGGATAAGGACGGGCAGAGCGATCTTTATGCGACAGTAGACCAGAACTTTCTTGAGAACGATCTGTTGGGCGCTCTCAGCTACACGTTGAACTCCGTAAGCCTGATCAGGGTTGGCGGAGGCTACGAGTTCCGTACCTGGGATGATGATGACTATGGTGAGGGCACTGGCGCTTATGACGGTCGAGCCAACAACTATGATATGTACAAGGCGGATGGATCCTATGTGCGTGAGCTTGGCAAAGAAACCACCCAGGGATCAGTCGGTGTAAACTATCAGGATCTTACGTATGATGGCACTCGTGGCGGTTTTAACTCGACAACGCTCTATGGCGGTGTCGATCATAACTTTAATCCCAACATGCTCGGAACCGCGCAGCTGGGGTATTCGTTTTCCACGGTTGAAAGTACTTCGCCTACTACCGGAGTTTCAAGCAGTGAAGATACGTCAGCCCCGTTTCTTCAGCTGGGAATGGACTACAGCCCATCGGGTCGCACCACGTATACCGGATCCCTTGGCTATTCGCTTCGTCAGTCGCAAAACTCATTTTACAACGCTACGGACGCGTTTGATATCAGTCTTGGGATCAAGCATGACCTTACCGGAAAAATAAGCCTTTCCAGTACCCTGTCCCTCATCAAGTCGTTTTATGATTCTGCGTACGCTGTAAACGTTCTTCCTGATGCCGAAGAGAATTATTTCAGGTTCGGCTTGCGCGGCTCGTACCAGATCAACCGCAATAACTTTGTGGACCTCGGGTATGAGTTCACCCAGCGCAATGTAGATCGGGGAAGCATGCTGGAATACACTCGGAATCGCTGCGATCTTGGGTGGAGACTGCGCTTCTAGCGGTCGGCGGATAGTTTTAGTTTTGATTTGAAGACAAGATGGTGAAGGGTTACCTTCACCATCTTGGTTTTTGAACAGGAGTTTTGGATATGAGTGACAAGCCTGCGGAACAGCAGTCGGATACCCTACATTTTCTTGATTATTGGCGGGTTATCCGGTCCAGAAAAGAGATTGTTCTTGCTGTTGCCATCCTCGTTGTTTTGACAGGTACGGTCTACACGTTGATGCTTCCGAATATCTACGCGTCCGTTTCTCGGATTTCGATATCCGAGGACGCGCCGGAGATCAATCCGTTCTCAATGCAGCAATCGTACTATTCCAGCTATAACCCCTATTTCCTGCGAACCCAGTTCGAAATACTGCAATCAAAACCCATCCTGCACGAAGTGATCAACCGCCTCAACCTGCAGTCGGAGTGGGGTAAGGACGGAGAAAAACTTCCCCGCGATGTGGCATATAAAATTCTTAAAAACAGCCTCAGCGTATTTCAGCAGCGTGACACCACGCTTGTCGTGATTTCTGTGAAGCGCGACAATCCCAACGAAGCGGCAAAAATCGCGAATGAAGTCGCGGAGGTCTACCATGATTCGCGCCTGGAGATTTCCAGCAAGGATTCCCGCGCTGCAATCGATAAAATTGCCGAGGCCCTCAAGGAGCAGCGAGAGAGAATGAATGCCGCAGAGCAGGTGGTTGAAGATCTCCGCAAAAAATACGGCATCGCTGAAATCAGCGGTGAGGGTAGTGTCGATGCAAGAAACATGCGTCTGCAGCAGCTGGAGGGCGAGCGGATGGCAGCGCGCCGGGAGATGATCAACAAACAAGGGGCGTTAAATATTCTTGAAGAATTGGATGAGGAGGGGCTGATAGAACAGGCTTCTTATCTTACTTTCGACCAGATGGTGATGAGCACGATCCAGCAGATTCAGGACGTCGATGTTCAGCTTAGTTCGCTCGAAGCCGACTACGGAGAGAATCATCCTGAGGTACAGCGGGTTAGATCTCAGCTTAAGACATTGGGGAACACGTTAAGCCAAAGAATAACGGCGCTTAGAAACGGCCTGAAAACGGAATATATATTGGCAAAGAATATGTTCGAAGCGCTGGACAAAGAACTGGAGGAAGAGCGTACTTCAAGCATTGAGTCGCAAGGGGCTGAATTAAGACCCTTCCGAAATGCCCAGACCGACTTAGAGGCGGAGCAGTTTATCTACACGCAGCTCAACGCGAAGCTTCGGCAGGAAATCATTACCTTGCAGATTCCGCGCAACCCGGTTGAAATCATCGACGTTGCCGAACCGAATAACCGTCCGGTCAGCCCGAACCTTTTCATGAACGTGTTGCTCAGTATTTTTGTCGGTTTAGGCGCGGGGGTTGGTTTAGCCTACTTTATCGAGTACCTCGATACATCAATCAAGACCGCTGACGATGTTGAGCGCGTGCTGGGGCTTCCGGTGCTCGGCTTGATTCCCCAGAAGGTGCGTCCGCTGGTTGAGGAGGGCCCGGACAGCGAACACGCCGAGGCTTATCGGGTATTGCGCACCAACCTGGCCTTCACCGAGGGTGGATCGCATAAGGGTGCGTTTTGTGTGTTGAGTGGCGGTTCCGGTGAAGGTAAATCGACTACCGTATTTAACCTTGCCTACGTTTGTGCGCAACAGGGCGAAAAGGTTTTGCTGGTTGATGCCGACCTTCGCAGACCTGTTCAGCACCTGATTCTGGGCGTCTCTAACCGTTTCGGGCTGACCAATGTGCTTCTACGCGATGTTCCGGTGGAAGAGGCCATTAAGGCTACGAGCATTCCAAATCTCCACTTTCTCCCGAGCGGTCGGTTACCTCGCACATCCCTGGGCGTGCTGGATCCGAAGCGAATCGGCGAGCTCATTTCCAGCTTAAAGACCAAATATGATGTGGTCCTCATCGACACCCCGCCGCTGGTAGGTATCAGCGATTCGCCCATTATTGCTAAGGAAACCGACGGTGCCATTCTCGTGGTACAGTACCGCAAATACCCGCGCGATATGCTCGTCAAAGCAAAGCAGATGATAGAGACGCTGGGCGTTAACATGGTTGGAGCGGTCCTGAACAACATCAATGTGATGCGCGACGACTACTACTATTATTATCACTCCGATTATACCGAATACTCCGATTATCAACAAAACTTCCAGGACGAGTCGGTGACGGATAAGAGTGCCTGAAAAGTTTATGGAAAGAGGTTGAACAAATGGTTCGAAAGTTGTTTCTCAGTTTAATGTTGATTGCAGCCGTTTTTATGAGTGGTTGTGTGATTCAGCCCGTCAATGCGCCCGAGCAAGGAGGTCCGATATCAGCCGACACTGATGATGGGTCTCCCAGCCTCAGGGCATCCAGCGAGGACATGACCCATGGGCTTAAACCGCTTGATCCGATCTATATACGGTTCAGCGGAATCTTGGAGCAGCAGCAATTGGAATTGGTCATTGATGAAAACGGTGATATCAGCTTGTTGCACATCAAGGAGCCGATCAAAGCCGCAGGGCTTTCGCCTTCCGCATTGGCGGATAAGATCGAGCGGCTCTATGTCGCTGGCGGAATATACAAGAACGTATCGGTCAATGTAACCATGACGGCTAAGCAATATTATGTTCAGGGCGAGGTGAATCAACCGGGGCAGTTCCAGCTCATGAGCGGCACTACCCTGTTGCAGGCCATCGCCGGTGCCCGCGGCTATACGCCGTTTGCTAACAAGAAAAAGGTTACCCTCACCCGCTACGGCAAGATTTATACCTATAACGCCAAGGAACTCGAAAAGGATCCTTCCAAGGATGTAAAGGTTGAGGCGGGCGATGTGATCAAGGTTTGGCAACAGTGGTACTAGCCACTGCCCGCCACCTGCCGGCACCCTAGATGATGGAGTCCTGTCCAGCGGCGAAACGTATTGGAATAATCGGGGGATCATTCGACCCCCTGCATCTTGGACATCTGATTATCGCTCAGGATGCGGCGGAACGTCTTGGACTATCCGAAGTGGTGTTCATTCCTGCCGCCATCCCGCCGCACAAACAACATGTGAAGCAGGTCGCTGCAGAACATCGATTGAATATGCTTAGGCTGGCGGTGGAACCCGATGCCCGGTTTTCCGTTTCAGATATAGAAATAAACCGGGGCGGCCTTTCATACACGGTGGATACAATACAGGCCCTAGGCGCAATTCACCATAATGCGGATTTGTTTTTGATTGTCGGTAGCGATACCTTGGTGGAGTTGCATACTTGGCATCGGATTGAAGAACTGCTTCAAATGTGCAGCGTGGCGACTCTCTTGCGGCCGGGTACCGATTCGCTCGATGCCATCAGCCAAAAGATTCAAGTGTCCGAACAGTATAGAGCGAAGCTGCTGGAGCACATAATTGCGGCGCATCGCATCGGAATTTCCTCTACGGAGATCCGCCGGCGGGTTGCTGAAGGGGAGAGCATTGGCTACCTCGTTCCGCCAGTGGTGGAAACGTATATTTACGAACATGGCCTTTACCAGGGGTGAAAATGAACAGTATGGATCAGGAAGTCATCAAACAGGTGGTCGAGTTTCTCGAAGACCGTAAGGCCGAGGATATTGTGGCCTTGGATCTGCGGGAGCTGGCTAATATTGCAGACTATTTCATCATTGCCACCGGCGCAAACAAACCGCACCTGAAAGCCTTGCACGATGGACTTCAGCGCCTGTTCAAGGATGCAGGATTCAGGGGCTACCATAAGGCCGGCGTTCCCGAGAGCGGTTGGATGATCATGGACTATCAAGGTGTGATGGTGCATATTTTCGAGCGCGAGCTGCGCGAATTCTACGACCTTGAACAACTCTGGAAGGATGCGCCGAAAGTACAGTTGCAGGACAGTTAACCATGGCATTCAGAATCTATAATACGATGAGCCGCACCAAGGAGGAACTGCTCCCGATCGACGGGAAGCAGGTCCGAATGTACACCTGCGGCCCCACCGTCTACAATTATGCGCATATCGGAAACTTCCGCGCCTACATGTTCGAGGATCTGCTCCGCCGCTATATCAAGTTTTGCGGCTTCGAGGTCGTTCAGGTCCAGAACCTGACCGACGTCGACGACAAAACCATCCGAGCCTCTATTGAGCAGGGCCTGCCACTCAAGGAATATACAAAAAAATACATCGATGCCTTCTTCGACGATCTCGCCAAGCTCAATATCGAACCGGCCGAACACTATCCGGCGGCCACCAACTACATCCCGGAAATGATCAGCCTCATTGAAGTGCTTTTCGAGAAGGGCTACGCTTACCAGTCCGATGACGGCTCTGTCTACTACAGCATCGACAAGTTTGCCGAATACGGCAAGCTCGCCCGCCTCGACCGCGAGGGCATGCAGTCCGGCGCGCGCGTCGATCAAGACGAGTACGACAAGGACAACGCGGCCGACTTCGCCCTCTGGAAAGCCTACGTGCCCGAAGACGGTGATGTCGTCTGGGATTCCCCATGGGGCAGGGGCCGCCCCGGTTGGCACATCGAGTGTTCCGCCATGAGCATGAAGCTGCTTGGTGAAAGTTTCGATATCCACACCGGCGGGGTCGACAATATTTTTCCGCACCACGAAGATGAAATTGCCCAGTCCGAGGCCGCGACCGGCAAGCCCTATTCCAAATACTGGATGCATTGCGGCTACCTCGTCGTTGACGGCAGGAAAATGAGCAAATCGCTTGGCAATTTCTACACACTGCGTGAAGTTCTCGATAGGGGCTATACCGGCCGCGAAGTCCGCTATGAACTGCTCACCGGCCACTACCGTCAGTCACTTAACTTTGCCTTCAAATCGCTCGATGCCAATCGCGCCGCGCTCAAGCGTCTTGACGAGTTTTCCGCAAAGATTAAGGAATTCATCGGCTCCGAAACCGAGGCTGACGAACTGCCTGTATGGGCGGCAAATACACGCGCCAGGTTCGCCGAGGCAATGGATGACGATATGAATATTTCCGGCGCGATGGCCGCTATATTCGATACCGTCCATGCGGGCAACAAGGCGATAGCTGTAAATCCAACCCCTGGAAAAGAGGCGCTGGCCGTTTCCAATCTTTGGAAAGAGCTCGATACCGTCCTCGGCTTGCTCGTTCCGCAGGAAGAGGAAATCTCTCTCGAGGTCGAGGAGCTGCTCGAAGACCGCACCGTTGCGCGTGCCGAAAAGAATTGGGCGGAATCAGACCGCATCCGCGATGCATTGGCCGAACGGGGCTGGACAGTAAAGGATACGCCCGAAGGACCAAAACTCAGGAAACTGTGAAATGAAGAAGGTAGATTTCAGAATGAAGAATGGCAAAACGCTCTTTGCTTGGGGGGAGCGTCGCAGACCCGCAATTCTTCATTCTGAAATCTACATTCTTCATTGGAAACAAGCATGAGCGGCAAGTTCATCACCTTCGAAGGGCCGGAAGGCTGCGGCAAGTCGACACAGACCAAGCTGCTGGCTGAAAATCTCGTCGCGCAGGGCATTAAGGTGGCCTGCACCCGCGAGCCGGGCGGAACCGCCACCGGCGAGGCGATCCGCAACATTCTCCAGCACGATGCTGCAGGTGAGCCATTGGCCGGCCGGGCTGAACTGCTGCTGTTTACGGCCAGCCGCGCACAGCTGATGGATCAGGAAATTCTTCCAGCTCTTGAACATGGCGATTGGGTTTTGTGTGATCGCTTCATTGATTCCACGATGGCCTACCAAGGCTTTGCCCGTGGCATGGATATAGAAATACTCGACCGTATCAACGATTTTTCCATCAATAGCCGCAAACCTGATCTAACCCTGTTGCTTGACCTTGATGTTGAAAGCGGGTTCCAGCGACTGGAAAGGCGGTATTCGAACGGGGAAGAAACGTTCGACCGTTTCGAACGCGAGGCGCGTGACTTTCACTTCCGTGTGCGTGACGGCTACCACAAGCTCGCCAAACGCGAACCGAATCGGTTCCGCATCATCGAAGCCGATCAGGCTATTGACGAGGTGGCCTGCAGTGTTTGGAATACGGTAAAGGAAGTGTTGCTCTAGCCATGGACACGACGGATCTGCATACCGAAGCATGGGAGGGAATCCGGAACAGCTGTGATGCCGGACGCCTGGCGCACGCCTACATCATCGTCGGTTCTCCGCGCGGCAATGCATTGCAGTTTGCCGAATCCTTTCTCAAGCTGCTCTACTGTGAGAGCTCTGAAAAACCGTGCAACCATTGCACCAACTGCCGCCTGATCGATTCACATAAGCACGTCGATACGCTGTGGCTTGAGCCGCAAAGCAAGGCCCGGAAAATCAAGGCGGATGAAGTTCGCGGTCTGGTCCACCGAATGACACAAACCTCCTTCGAAGGCGGATGGAAGGCAGGGATCCTGGTTTCTGCCGAATGCATGAACGTGAATTCGGCCAATATTCTGCTGAAAACACTAGAGGAACCACCGCCGAAAACTATTCTGCTGCTACTCACTGATTCTCCGCAATCGCTGTTGCCCACCATCATTTCCCGCTGCCAGAAGATCATGCTTTCCAAAGGCACGAACGATGCGGCCGATACGGTTTGGCAGGAGCCGTTGATGGAGATTATGCGTGAGTTTCCTCCGGACGGCGGGCTGGATGCAGCGAGATTGGCGGGGCGGCTCAAGTCCATCCTCGATACAGTGAAAACTGAAATCGCCTATGTGGTTGAAGAGGAGTTGGGGAACAACGACGAGGCGCTTGACGAATCCAAGCTCAAGGATGTACTGGATGCCCGCACGAACGCCCGCCTCAAGGAGGTTCAGTCCGAAGTTTTCCGCATCATGCTAGATTGGCACCGCGATATTCTTTTACTGGTTTGCAGGGCCGATGCTGAACATCTGGTATTCCCCGATGAGCAGAGTGTCCTGGAGGGGCAGGCCCTGCGGCACACACAGGCCTCCGCCTTGCAGGCCATCCAGGTAGTGGAGGGCATGGTTCGCCGCGTCGACCGAAACATCCCGGCCGCACAGATTTTTGACGAAGCCTTTCGCAAGCTCGTGAAACGTTTGTAGTTCCGCCTTCAGGCGGTTTCGCTGCAACTCCGCCTGAAGGCGGAACTACGAACTTTTAAGACTATGCGCCAGCGCGCGCAGCGCCAGCGTGTAGCCGAAGCCCTTAAACCCCATGATCTGGCCAACGCAGGCCGGGGCGGTGATGCTCTTGTGGCGGATTTCCTCGCGCGTGTGGGTGTTGCTCAGATGGACTTCTACCGCCGGAACCTCATCAGCAACGGCTTTGAGTGCGTCGTACAGCCCCAGGCTGGTGTGGGTGAGGGCGGCAGGGTTAATGATGATGCCGTCGTATAACCCGCGCGTTTCGCCGATCCAGGTAATCAACTCCGCTTCGGAGTTCGTTTGGCGGAACTCGATTTCGATCTCAGGGAGAGTGGCCTTCATTTCCGCTTCGATATCGGCCAGTGTTTCGTATCCGTAGATTTCCGGCTCGCGTGTTCCGAGCAGATTCAGGTTGGGACCGTTTAGTGCAAGTATCTTCATATCGTCCTCCAAATTGCGTAATAGGGTAGTTTAGTCCTCATTCGGAAACAAGGATAGATCGGCCTGTAACTCGGCGGGATCGAGGCAGGCAGGGTCGTCGTTGGCCACCTTGTTGACGCGGCGCGAGACGGGCATGGTTTTCAAGGAGGGAGTCACATCTGTACTCACGATCGTGAGCACGGATGTGACTCTTCCTGATGGTGAAAGCCAGGAAGTCCAATGGCTGGAAGTCAGAATAACGGGCATGCGGTCATGAATACCGTGCATGTTGGCATCTGCAGAACGGGTGATGATGGTGCAGCGGTCGTCATGCCAAAGCCCTGCAAAGGCGAAGAGTCGCTCATCTGGCAATTGAAAATAATAGGGTTGCTTGCCTTTCCATTCGTAGAACCCGTCTGCGGGAATGAGACAGCGGTTGATGGAGAGCAGCTCCTTGAACATGGGGCGCTGAGAGAGGGTTTCGGCGCGGGCGTTAATGATCGGTGCGCCGGATCGGGGATTCTTAAACCCCCAAATGCACTCTTCGACGCGGGTGGGTTCACCTTGCCGTATGACGGCGACCTTTTGCGTGGGGGCAATGTTATAGCGCCCGTAGAATAAGGGCGGTAATTCAATTCCGCCCAGAGCTTCCATCACTTCCTCGCGGCTTTTGGTTTGTGTAAAGCGTCCGCACATGCAGAGAAGATGGAGTACAGGAACTTATTTTTCAACACCAAGATCACAAAGGACGCAAAGAGAGGCATTTGTTTGCTTCGCGTACTTTGCGGCCTTCTGTTAATTATTATGCTCAATTTCAGGAGGACGGCATGAAGCTGGTTCGGTTTGGTGAAAAGGAAAAGGAGCGTCCGGGGGTCTGGATGGGTGACGGACGGATTCTGGATGTGCGTTCATTGGCATTCCACATCGAGGATTACAATGAACACTTCTTTGCCAATTACGGATTGGAACAACTCAGGGTGTTACTGGATGATCCGGGCGCTCAATATGTCAGTGCGGAAGGAGTGCGGCTGGGTACGCCGATTGCGCGCCCTTCGAAAATTATTTGTGTGGGGGCCAACTATGCCGACCATGCAAAGGAGTTCGGTCACGACATTCCGCAGGAACCGATCCTGTTTTCCAAAGCATCGACCGCCATGAACGGCCCAAACGATCCGATTGTCCTGCCGGATGGCGCAGAAGTGGTCGATAGTGAAGCGGAACTGGCCGTGGTGATCGGCAAGAAGGCATCCAAAGTTCGTGCAGCCGATGCACTGGATTATGTAGCTGGCTACACGGTGCTCAACGATGTCACCGAGCGTGTAGTTCAGAAGTCGAATGGCCAATGGTTCCGCGGAAAGGGATTCGATTCATTTTGCCCGATAGGGCCATTCCTTGTAACCGCCGAGGAGATTCCGGAAATCGATAATCTCCGAGTATGGCAACGGTACAATGGTGACATGCTGCAGGATGGCAACACGGCGGACATGATGTTCAAAATCCCATTCCTGGTGACTTATATTTCGCAGGGCATAACCTTGTTGCCTGGCGACATCATCTCTACAGGAACACCACATGGTATTGGCTCTGTACGCGATCCGCAGGTACTCATGCAGCCCGGCGGTGTCGTCGAATTGGGTGTTGATGGGGTGGGCGAACAACGAAGTAACGTGTTGTAGGAAATAAAAAAGGGATCGCCTTGGCAATCCCTAGCGACCAGACTAAAACTGATAACGGATTGATCCTAGCAAGGTATAGTCCGAATAATTCTTAGACTGGCGGGTGTCAAGGTCTGCGCGCAGCTCGAGGAGTTCGCCGAGTTTCGCGGATACACCGACGCCCAGTTTCAGGAGATCCTTTTCGGGAGCCTGGAGAAACATGGTGTAGTTGTCGGTGCCGCCGATAAGTGTGTAGCCGAGGCTTTCTTCGTTGGCATTCCATTCATGAAGCCAGTATGCGCGAAGTTCCGGTTTGATGGTGATATTGCCAATCCCGGTGTACCAGGCCATGCTTCCGCCCAATGAACTCTGCAGGTAAAAGGTGCTGAAGCTGTCGATGTTGCGTCCTACAGCGTCAGAGGATTCTTCCTGATAGGCATCCTGATTGTAGTAGTTACCTAGCAACGAAGCCTGCGGGGTATAGATTAGGTATTCGGTTGAGATCTCCTTGCCGCCTCCGAAATAGATCGCAACGTTCTGTGCGTCGTACTCGGCCTTCGTGTCGAATGCTGTACCCAGTGTGGATTCAATGGAACTTCCTCCATAGACCAGACTGCCATCGGCAAACCAATCCTTGGTTCCAGCTGAAGCGTATAGGGCTGCATAGATAGTTTTGGTGTCGGTACTGGCGGTGTTTGTCTTGTCTGCGGTTGCGCTGCCGGAACCGCCGGCAACTCCAACAAGGATACCGTTCGCAACGGAAACATCAGCGCCAATTAGAAATCCGCGCAGGCTGGCATCGTAACCGTTGAACCCATCGGAGGAATCCTGCGTGCCTTTGGTGCCATAGCCCGTGAGCCAACCTTGTAATTGCTGGTCGGCCATGTGGGGTCCTTCTGCTCCCACAGGTTTATCCGGGGTCGTTGCCGCTGATGCAACGCCCATGCGCGCACGGGTATTATCCGCACGGAGAGTCAGCTGATTCGCCACGGATTGAACGCCCATGTTTATGACATTGTTTGCAGGCGTGGAACTTTGCTTTTCACCGTAATAGTTCTCCATGGTCGCGTTGGCCTCATTAGCGTCCATTTGACTAAGGATATGGAGCATCTCCTCGGCTTCCGCCACGCCGTTCGTCGCCATCACGCCGATCTCATCCGCTATGCCTTTGAGTTGACCTTCCAGCCCAGCGACGTCGCCCAGGGAACGTTTGATAAAGTTGTCCAGCACGATGTAGGTATTATCGAGGCCATTGGAGACCGTGATATTGAAGCCGAGCAGGAGGTTGGTTTCAATGTTGTCCCAGATCAATCCGGTTGTGGCGGTTTGGCCACCGATCGTAATGGTTTTCGCTTTTACGATACTAACGACATTCGATTCAGAAACGCCATCGTCATAAACGAAGATACTGGAGTCTTCCGCAAATTCGGCGTTGCCGCCAACCTCTAAGTTGGGCAGCACCTGGTTGCTGCTGACGCCGACTTCGAGCTTGGAAAACGCATCCTGCTCATAGCTGCCAACAACCTTGACCTGTGAAGACGAGTCAATCTTGAGCAATCCATTATGCGTGTTGAACAGGTTGTTCCCGACGTCGATCAGGCCGCCGCTTAGAGCATACAGACTGTTGTTGCCGGAGTTATTATCTTCCTCGGCGCTGATCAACAAATCATTCCCCACAATAAGGGTAGAGTTAGAGCCGCCGACGGTCAGTGTATTGTTCTGCGATGCAAAACCAATATAGAGGTTGGTGGAGGCAGATGCCGTAGCACCATTCGTGATGGTCAGTGAGTTGTTGTCGGATTCGAACCCGACATACAGGTCGTTCGTGGAACTCCATGATGATCCTGTTCCATCAAGGACAAAGTTAAGTTCGCCATCCACCATGTTGGTGCCTTCAAGCAAGCCGAGCAGGTGCAGGGCAGATCCGGTTTCGAAAACAATGTTGGTGGCTGTTCCGGTTACGTCAGCAAAGTTCCAGTCTTCGGTCTTGAGAGTTCCGCCGGACTTGATATTCAGGGTGTTGTTGGTGCCCGTTCCAATCGCGATATTGCTTTGTTGGGCATAAAGGGTTCCGCCATTGCTCACGTTGACGGAGTTGTTGGAACCGTTGTTCGAACCTATGGCAAGTCCGTTCGTAATGTATAGCAGGGAATCATCGCCGGTCACTGTGACCACGTTATTTGAGACCCCATCATAGGTTCCTACAAACAAATCCTGCGCACTGACTACTGCGCCATCGACGAGATCAAGGGTATTGATCGAATTCGATGCGCCGATGTAGATGGCATTTGCAACATTCAACATCGCATTGGTTGTTTCAAGGTGAATGAAGTTTTTAATCTCATGCTGGTTGGTGGTGCTTCCCAGATAGAGGTTTCCGTCGATGTTGGCGGTACCTCCATACACCGCGAAACGGTTACTTCCTCCCTCTTTGCCGACAATCAGGTCACCCGCAACGTTGAGGCGGGTATCGGCATCGCGCTGGAGATAGATATAGTTATCCCCGACGGCTTCGCCGATGACCACATCACCGTCAACGCTGACCGTACCTCCGTCGCGGATGGCCAGGATGCTGCCGCCGCCTTCCTGTCCAACGGTCAGGTTTTGCTGAATGTCCAGGGTCGCGCCCTCTCCGACAATGGCGAGGTTGCCTGTGGTCTCCACTCGGTCGTCATCCACATGTCCCGTCTTTCCGGTGGCCTCCTCCGTCCTTCCGATAATGAACGCACCGGCAACGGTGTTGGTGCTTCCGGTAACGGCGTTGGTGCCTCCGGTATGGTAGTAGCGGTTGTTGGCACTCGCCGAACCGAGGATGAAATTGTTAGCAGCGGATACGCGACCATGGTCGATGTTGAACTCGTTGCTTCCGCCGTTGACGCCAACAGTGATGTCTTGCGAAACGTTAAGTGTGCCGTTACTTCCAATGATGGCTTGATTTCCGGTAGCCAGGGAATCGTCGCCGATACGTAGTTCGCCGGAGATTACGACCTGGCCGCCATCTTCTGCGGTTAGTCTATTGTTGTCTCCTTTTCCTCCCACGGAGACTGTGTTTTGAACCGTAAAGACTGAACCGTTTCCACTCACCGCGAGTTCATTGTTTCTCGATGATTCACCCTCGCCGAGCTGCAGGATTCCAGTAGTCAGTCCGGTTGCGCCATTGGTGAACGTAAGTGAGTTGTTGGAAGTAGACTTGCCGATAATAACTTCTGTTGAATTGGTCCAGAACGCAGTGTTGCCCGAGAGTTCGTTATCGAGGATGACGTTCAGGCTGCTGTCGATCTTGTTCTTCTCCAGTGTCAGTTCGCCTCCGACCGCAAGGCTTGCCTTGCTATCCATGGTTACGCCGAGATCATCAATAGAACCCGTGTCGACATCGCCTCCGATCTTAAGCGTTCCGTTCTGATAGATCCGGATCTCATCGTCATCGTCGGCATTCACCAGATTAATGTCGTTGGTCGTATTTACAAATACGCTGCCGTTTTTGACCAGAAGGGAGTTATTGGTACTGATATCGGAGCCTACCTGCAGCATGCCCTCAACCACCAGCGCAGCACCTCGGTCGATAGTCAGCACATTGTTAGAGCCACCAAGGCCGATATAAGCATCCGAGGCGACATACAGTTCAGAATCTTCACCAAGCAGATCAGCTTGCCCGCTGTCGTTGGTGCCGTAACCCACATATAGGTAGTCGGTATCCAGTGTGGAGCCATAGTTAATGCTCAAGGCGGCTTCCCCGTCGGTATTGCCAACCACAAGTCCGCCGGTACTAATCCCGTTGGTATCGGAAGTACCTGCGATCACCATCGAACCTCCCGTGATATCGAGCGCATTGTTGGTCGAGGTTTCCCGGTTGCCGAGAATTACGTATTCGGCCTGAATCGTGGAATTGTTTGTAACAACCAGGGTGTTATCTGGATTAAAATAGCCTATATAGAGACTTTCATTGTAAGTGACATCCGCAGTGTTGGTGTGGCTGGTGCCATCATCAAAGCTTATCGCAAGCGACGGAGTGGCAGTGAAAGCCGCAGTCAGGACTGAGGTACACAGTAAGATGGCCAGGCTGCGGGAATTGCAGGTATATTTCATTGTTATTGACTCCCTGTTATAAAATAGGGGCGTTTTGCCCAAAAACATCCGCGCACGTTATAGGAAAAGCCTGTAAAAAACAAACATGTTTGCGGAGTTTTACAGGGTTTTCGAGACGAGTATACAGGCCGATTTTCCCGATTGTTTAATTTTAGACTTGGGGCGGGTCGGGGGTAGGGGATACGATCCTTTTCCATATTTTTTGAACGGTTTTTCACTCTAAATATGGAACGGATTTAATGGCAAAATATCTATTTATCACCGGTGGTGTGGTTTCCTCCCTGGGCAAGGGCATAACGGCAGCTTCCGTGGGCCGGTTACTGATCAACCGCGGGCTGGGCATCCGTATGCTGAAGCTCGATCCCTACCTCAATGTAGACCCGGGAACCATGAGCCCGTACCAGCACGGCGAAGTCTATGTGACCGACGACGGCGCGGAAACCGACCTTGACCTGGGTCACTACGAGCGCTACACCGGTCAGCCAACCTCGCAGAAGAGCAACATTACCGCCGGCAGTATATATTGGGACGTACTCCACAAGGAGCGCCGCGGCGATTATCTGGGCGCGACCATCCAGATGATTCCGCACATTTCCAATGAGATCAAAGACCGTATCCGGGCGCTGGAAGCCGAAGGTCCGGACGTCATTCTCATCGAGCTCGGCGGAACGGTAGGAGATATCGAAGGGTTGATCTTTCTTGAATCGCTCCGGCAACTGGCGCTGGAGGTCGGCCGCGACAACTCTATGTTTGTCCACCTGACCTACGTCCCGTTTATTGCGGCGGCGAAAGAGGTCAAAACCAAGCCTACCCAGCAAAGTGTAGCCAAATTACGTGAGATCGGCATCATGCCCGACGTGCTCGTTTGCCGGACCGAGGTTGATCTCGAGCAGGAGCATCTCGATAAGCTCTCGCTCTTTTGCAACGTACCCAAGGAGTGCGTGATCGTTGAAAAAGATGTTGAAACCTCGATCTATGAAATTCCGCTGGTGCTGTCGCGTGCCGGGCTGGACGAAATCATCCTCAACCGTTTCCGCATCGCCAGGCCGGCTAATCCGCTGAAGGACTGGGAAAAGCTGATCGATACCATAAAAAACCCGAAGGGTACGGTTCGCATCGGCGTGGTCGGGAAATATTCCGAGTTGCAGGATGCCTACAAATCCATCTATGAGGCGCTGTACCACGGCGGCTATGCGGCCGATTATGAGGTCGATGCCGTTAAGGTTTCCGCCGAAGATATCGAAAAGGATCCGTCCATTCTTGATACGGTCGACGGGGTGCTCATTCCCGGCGGCTTTGGTTCGCGCGGCATGGAGGGCAAGATCCGTGCGGCGCAGTATGCGCGCGAAAACAAGATTCCCTTTCTTGGAATCTGCCTCGGCCTCCAATGCGCCGTCATTGAATTCGCCCGTAATGTCTGCGGCCTGTCCGGCGCACACACCACCGAGTTCGACGAAGAGCGCGGCATAAAGACCGAGCATCCGCTGGTCTGTCTGATGGAAGAGCAGATGGACGTGGAAGACAAGGGCGGAACCATGCGCCTTGGTGCCTGCCCGTGCACCCTGAAAGAGGGCACCAAGTCGTTTTCTGCCTACGGGGAAAAGAATATATCCGAGCGCCATCGCCACCGCTACGAGGTCAACAACAGCTATCGCGAACAGCTCGAAGAAAAGGGGCTGGTGCTCTCCGGTATCAATCCCGACATCGGTGTAGTGGAAATGATCGAGCTACCCGATCATCCGTGGTTTGTCGCCACGCAGGCGCATCCCGAACTCAAGTCGCAACCCGTCAACCCGCATCCGCTGTTCAAGGACTTCGTCGCCGCTACCATCAAAAAAGCCGAAGGGTAGGATAAACCCGTAAAAAAAGAGCAGGCTGGAAAGCCTGCTCCACGTGGGGCAGGCTTCCGGCCTGCCCTTCTTTATGTTTTTGCCTAGAACTCGTAGAGAAGGGCACCGCTAAGCGTTGTGGAGGCAAAGGTTTGACTCAGCAGTACGTCGATATCTGCCCTAAGCTGCCACCCATTTCTCGCATTCATTACGAATCCGGCACCGAGTTGGGCAGTGTCCGAATCGGGTGAGCGCATGACGAACTGGCCACGGAGACCGGAGTCGATGAGCGCGTAGCCCACTTGTTCTTCGTCATCGTTGAACTCATGTAACCAGTAGGTGCGCAGATGGAGCTCCATGTCCATTTTTTTGCCGGCCTTTGGGAAAACCAAGGATGCACCGAAGGAGGACTGGACACTCAAGCGATCATAAGCATCCACATCCTTTGCCAGTGCATTTGGGGATTCTTCCGTATAGGCGTCCTGATCGAACTGGCTTACCTGAAGGCCCAGCAATGGGCGGAACAGGGAGCCGGAGGGTTCATCCTCGAATTGGTATCCGCCTCCGATGTAGAATGCCGTCTGGGAGGCTTCCACACTGGAGGCCACATCGAAATCTGTGCCGGAGGTGTTATCCATATCCGTTAAGCCATAGCTGACGATAAGATCGCCAAACCAGTCCTTTGTGCCATAGTTGGCGTAGAGCATTCCATAACCGGTTGCGGCATCGCTTTTATCGCCATTATCTCCGTCCAATGTGGAACCGGCATATCCGCCCGCGAGACCAAACAGCCAGTCGCCAAAGGCCTGATCGAATCCGATGACGGTTCCAAAGGCCTGTGCGTCATAGCCATCCACGAAGCCAGAACCGTCGTCCTTGTCACGGCTTCCAAAGTTACCGTACACCTTGGCCCAGCCCTGCAGTCCCTGATCTTCGGCATGTGGTCCGGCAACGCCTTTCGGCCTGGGCAGGGCACTTTTATCAGGCGCACCATGGAAGGATGCACCGCGTGCGCGAACCTGGTTGATCCCGCCAAACACACCTTGATTATGCATGTAGGTGGGTATTTGATAGGAATACATCTGCTCCATTTGAAGCTTCGCTTCTTCCTCGCTACCCATGTTGTTTACTATATCAAGCTGGTTCGAGGCGGCAGCGTTCCCATGATCGGCAAGACGGTTTATTTCGCCCCAAATATCGTCAATCATGCTGTCTGAATCTCCACTCCCCAGTAGATTATTGCGGGTGTAGCCAGCGTAGATATTCTGACCATCCACCCATAATTCGTAGTTGACCAGCAATCCTCCGGAATAATTCAATGCGGATAAATCAGTAGTGGTGGCATTGGTTACGCCATCGACAACCAAGGTTCCGGCTTCGACAATGCGGTTGGTGTAGGTTGTGTCTATGTCCAAGGAGGCAATAGCATCGAAACCAAGCGTGGCACCCGCCTCGAACTCAGCTGTATCCGAAACGCGTAATAGGCCGGTGTTGGTCCCCGTAGAGTCGGTGAAGATAGACAGGTAGGCACCTGAACTTTGATAGTAGTTGTCCACGTCCACAAGTGCTCCTGAGGCAATCTCAAGTCCGGATGTTCCGGTTGTGTTGCGGTTGTGCAACGTATCTGGTGAGTAGAACAACGCTCCATCCTCGATTCGCAGAATGTTGTTTTTTCCGCCTTCGTGCCATGTGTTGGCAATCATGGTTCCGCCGATTGCGGTAAAGCCAAGGTTGCTGACAACCGAACTGTTTCCGCTAACGAGAAGCGTGTTATTGTTTCCGCCTTCCTTAAAATCGCCGATAGAAACGGTTTTGAAGGAAGCTCTGGCTCCATTGGTGACAACGAAGTTGTTGTCGGAAGACAGATCTCCCAAGTGGAAGTTATTGGTATGTGCAGGGAGGTAGGCGTTTGATCCATTCAGAATCATGGTTCTGCCTTCGCCGAGGAAGAGGGTCCCTAATTCCAAATATTCGCCGTTAAAATCCCATCCATCTATAACAGGAGCCTCTCCCTGAAATTCTATGGTTCCTCCGGTATTCCAAACAATATTTGTATCCGTCCATGTCAGAGCCGTTGAGAAGTCGGATCCAAAGGTGAGCCATCCACCGTTATCCACTACGAGCAAGTTGCCGCCGTATAAAACCGATCCATTACCGGTGAGAATCATTTTTCCTTGGTCTCCTAGCACAACCGAACTGCCGGAGCTTGATACGCCACCAATTTCAATCTTCTCGGTTTGAACCAGAGCGTTGTCCTCAACTGCCAATATACTACCGCCCTGCGTCGGGCCAATTTGAAGGGAGGTGTTATTTGTCCATCGAGCATTTTCACCGCTCAGGATCATGAGACCACTACCATCAATGCCGGGCATTTCTACGTTGCCGAGTGCTAGAAGTTCACCTTCACCGCTAAATTGAACGTTGTTCTCTGAGTTGAGATTCCCATTGGCCGTCAGGTAGCCACCATTGATTCCGATATAGCTTCCGACTCCGGTAACGTCGAGGTTTCCCTCGACCTGTAGTTGGCTTCCAGAAACTTCGACATAACTAGCAGTGCCCTTAAGCGAGAGGTTACTGGCCACAGTGGCTTGGGATCCAGATGATACTATGAAAGCGTTATTGGTTGTGGCAATGGAACCGATAGAGATGTTCGTGAAGGAAAGTTGTGCGCCACTTTCAAGCGAAAGACTATTCCCGCTCGTATTCTCACCAATAAAAACAACATTGGTGGACCGGTCCCATGCCGCGTTTCCGCCGCTCAGGACAAGTTTGCGCTGGTTTTCAATATGATCCAAATTGCTCAGTTCACCGCCGACCTTGAGCGTGTTATTAGAGCCATAGACGAATCCGTCTATTTCTGCATCGAAATCGGATTTCATATAAAGCGTTCCGCCGCTACCCAGCGTGAGCATGTTTCCATTGGTTGAACCCAGAATTGAAAAACCTGTATCAATTTCGATTGTACCTCCGTTCTGAACAGTAACCGTGTTGCCTGAGTTATTTGTTGAACCGATCTGCAACGAATCCATTGTCCAAGTGCCCCCATCCGTTACAAGCGCAGTATTTGACGTGGCTAGGTCAGAGACCCCTACATAGGCATTTGCACTGATGAGTGTAGCACTATTCGATACAACTAAAGAATTGTTAGGCGTGTACTTGCCAAGATAGGTATCTCCCCACTCCGTATTGTGGATTATGTTTGTGCGCTGGTTCTCGATCAGCTTATCTTCCTGGGCGAAGATGTTTCCGGCTGCGCCAAGCACACATACGATACAGATCCATCTAGCCGATTTAATCCACTTACTCATGACTTCCCCCTTATGGTTAAAGATAAACATTCCCTCATATACGCAGGTGCCGTGCCAGATGGGGCGAATTTCTCCGTTCCAATCTTTGAGCATCTTAAAAGGGAAGCGTGGACAATAACAGCGTTTAATCAGATAAAGTGGCGGTGGATTCAAGGACTTCGTCGCCGCCGCTGTCAAGAAGGCTGGCTGAATGTAGACGCGAGCTTCCAGCCGCGTTGCGTCGGGGCGGCCGTCGACTTGGCGCGTGCAACGCGGCTGGAAGCACGCGTCTACGTTAAAACGCGTAGATGACCTTGGCGGAGAGGTTGTGGGAATTGAATCCATCGCCAAAGAGTTCATCGAAGTCGAGGCGGAACATGACATTCTTGGGCTGATTGCGCTTGGTGTTGAAAAACGCAACGCCGATCCCGGCGCGATAGATATCCTCGTCGAGCATGGGATAGGCCAGTTGGTAGCCGTCGCTGCCTCCCTGAAGGGTGAAATCCATGGTTCCGGGGTCCGGGTTGAATTCGCGTATCCAATGGAACCGGACATCGTACTTTAAGCTGAATGTTTCCATTTTCATGGAGTCTTGGACGGAAACGTTGAGTCCGACGCTGCCCCGCAGGGAATCGGCATCGAATGCATCGATATTGCGCGGAACGGAGATGTCGCTGGTTTCCGAATAGGCATCCTGCTCATACATTGAATATTGGATGGAGGCTTCGGGGGTGAACACCATGCCTTCTGTGGCGTCGACCAGATCAATGCCGCCGCCGAGATAGGCGCTGAGAATCTGGGCATCAAATTCGCCGTTGAGGACAAACGGGCTGCTTGTCCGGTTTTCCACCTGATTGAAACCGTACCCAATCCCGGCATCGATATAGGCTGTATCCATTCCGAGGGTTCCATAGAGTGAGCCATGGTAGGCGGTAATATCTTCCTCGCCGTCCGTGCCGTATGTGGTGGAATAGCGGCCGTATCCTCCGGCGATTCCAACCAGCAGAGCGCCGATGCTTTTATCGACCCCGATCACGCCGCCATCCAAACTGGTTTCGTATTCCGGGCTCAGCTCTACAGCATCGTGACTGTAGCGTTGGCCGTAGTATTTGGCCCAACCGCGGAGGTCGTTTTTTGGCTGCGGTCCTCTGGCTCCCGAAGGTCTCAGATTAAGTTGCTCGCGATACTCCGCCCCGCGCGATGCGGATTGCCCAACGGCCGCCTGTATTCCATTCAGCACCGTCTGGAAGGTGTTCA
>JAUVCG010000115.1 GCA_030595785.1 Kiritimatiellales bacterium
ACATGCTGGTTGTCCCTCCCGGATCCGACAGGCATATCCGTTCGCAGGGCGCCTTTACCAGCGATGATGAGATCAATCGTGTAACCAGTTTCTGCAAGGAACAATGCAAGCCGGAGTTTATCACCGAGATCCACGAAAAGATCGAGAAGCCCAGCACCGACCTTCCCGAAATGGATAGCGGTGAGGACGACGAAATTCTGGAACAGGCGATCGAGGTGATCCGCCAAACCAAGCGGGCCTCCACCTCGTCGCTGCAACGGCGGCTGCGCATCGGCTACACGCGCGCCGCGCGCGTGATGGACCTGTTGGAGGAGCGCGGTGTGATCGGACCGCCGGACGGGGCCGGACCGCGCGAAATCTTGATAGACCTTGACGGGGAAATTCCCCAGAACCCGGGAGCGGCAAACGATGGAACAGACTAGCTTGAATATCGGAACAATCGGGCAAAAGCTCGAAACGGCTCGCCAAGCCAAGGGTGTGAGTGTCTCCGAAGCGGGACAGGCCACCAAAATTCTTTCCAAATTCATCGAGGCGATGGAGGCCGATGACTTCGGGGTACTCTCCGCTCCTGTCTACGCCAGAAGCTTCATCAAGATGTACGCCAAGTATCTCGGCCTCGATGCGGCGCCGTTGGTCGAGGAGTATGCGGCACAGCATGCACCCAAGGCCCAGCGGCAACTGAGCGATGAAGCTCGGCAAAACCTGACCGTGGCCGATCAGGTTACGGTGGAAAGTCCCGTGCCGGCGGCGGGTGAGGGAAACCCGGTGTTCGGCGGGGTCAACCAGGCCATTGCCAAGCTATCCGGAAACCGGATTTCTCCGAAAACGTTTGCGATGGCGGGCGGCGGTTTGCTGCTGGTCCTCATCATCCTGCTCAGCGTCGCGCAGTGCGACTCCGAAGCTGAAGACGCACCGGCTTCCGCGATCGGCGGCGCGGCGACTTCGGTCGAGCGGCAGCTTCTGTTCGACCGCCCCCCTGATGCCTATCTCGTAAAATCGGGCGAAATTGAAGTGGGGAAATGAAAAGCCTTCCGAACCACCTGACTATCAGTCGCTTTTGGATGACCGCTGTGATGATGCTCTGCATGACGCTCGACTTTCCCTATGCGCGCATCGCCGCACTGGTCATTTTCATCATAGCCAGTATTACCGATGCACTGGATGGCTATCTGGCCCGGAACTTTTTTGGCTGTACCTCCTTTGGAAAGCTGATGGATCCGCTGGCCGACAAAGTACTGGTCTGCGCCGCCTTCGTCGGTTTTGTTGAGCTCGACAGCCTGCGCGCCTGGATGGTGGTGCTGATTATTGCCCGTGAATTCATGGTGACGGGTATGCGACTCCTGATGATCGAGAAGGGGATTGTGATGCCCGCCGGGATGTGGGGGAAGGCGAAGACCACCGTGCAGATGCTCGCCATCTGCCTCTACTTCTTTGGACTGATTTGGCCAATGAAATGGTTGCCTGTGCCGGGAAGTACTTTCGCATGGTGGCTTGGTATGGGAACGGCCGTGCTTACCGCCTGGACGGGTGTGGTCTATTTCTGGCAGCAGCGCCACATTATCTGGGAAAAGGAAGAGGTAGGGGAGTAAGGGGGTAGGGGAGTAAGAGATGCAATATGGCCAATACGGTTGCTCCCATACCCCCTTACTCCCATACTCATGAACCTAACAACTGAAAAAAACCGAAGGTTTTTCTTATGGGACGTGAGAATATTGATAACTGGAGCGTACGTAAATGCGCCAAGGAATGCGGCAAGTGCGAAAGGGAATTTGCCGATAAGGAAATATTGTTTTCCAGTCTCTCCTTTGACGACGGGGAATATGTGCGTCAGGATTTCTGTGAAGCATGCTGGGATAAGGATAATCCCGGCCTGAGCTCATGGAAGACCATGTTCATCGCTCCGCCGCCACCGGCCGCAGAGGCCGTGAAAAAGGAAAATGCCGAGTCACTCCTGCGCAAACTGCTGGCCAGGGAAAACGAAGAGGACCTTAATGCGGTTTTCATCCTTATGGTTATGCTCGAGCGCAAGAAGATCTTTGTCGAGCGTGATATCCGGAAGGCGGAAGATGGCCGCAAGCTCCGCATCTATGAACACAAGAAGACCGGCGAAAGCTTCATTGTGATTGACCCCGAACTCAAGCTCGACGAACTGGAGCATGTGCAGGAGGAGATCGTTGTCCTTCTCGGCGGCCAGCCCCCGAGCAAGTCTGAACCCGATGATCCTTCCCTCAATGTCGAAGACCCCGGTGCGACGCCGGAACCCGAGACCCCGGTCAAGTCCGCTGAGAATAATCCCGAAGCCATTTAAACGGTACAGATGAGTAGACCCGGGAATTAAACTTTGATCGAACCAACGGGCGTTATACCGGGCATGCTCAGTCCGCGGGTGAATTGTTTTTAGTATCTACCATTTCCAAATGCTTACGGAACAACAGAGAAACCGCGTATTCAATATCATCATCGTGACCCAGTGTCTGGGTATGCTGAGCACATTCCTGTTCCATAACGGATATTTCACCAAGCTCGGGTTTTCCAGCGCCTCCTTTGCCATGCTGTCCGTCCTTCCCTCATTGATTGGAGGTTTCCTCTTTTTGCCCTTCGCTTTTTTCTCCGACCGTGTCGGCAAACTCCCGATGGCATTGATTGGCCAGATCCTGCTAATCGGCAGTCTTTTCCTGATGCTTGCGGCCGGGTGGGGGAATCCCGGGATGGCCCTCTGGCTGGTGGCGATTTCCCTGCTGTTGTTCTGTATCGGGGGAAGCATGCAGGGAGCGAGCTGGTTTGCCTTACTCAGCCCAATCATCCCGAAAGAAATCCGCGGCCGGTTTTTCGGGCGCCTGCGGGTGACGTTTATGCTGGTGAATATCCTGTTCACCCTGCTGATTACCGCGGTACTGAAGATCACGCAGTCCATGGCCGCCTTTCAAATGCTGCTTGCGGTGGTTATCCTTATGCTGGCCACCATTGGCCTCGTCCCCAAAATCGCAAAAAAAACACAGCTGCTCCCCAGAAACGGGATGCCCCGTATTTAGAGCATTTTCGAAAAAACTGCAGCCGCGATCTAGGGGGGATATTTTAGCCGGGGTGGACGCCGCCAAGTCGCCTGATCAGCGGTGGAGGGTGTTGATTTCTTCGAGGGCACTACTGCCGGGGCAGAGCTTTGTTTCGTCAAGCTCACGCAGCGGCGTGGAGGTCGTGTTCATGGTTTCGTGGATTTCCTGAGAATCCTTATCGATGAAGAGGATGCCGGTGAGCACCTTGTCGTCGGCCTTGTATTCCTGCATCAGCGAGAGCGCGGAACTGCGGCTGTGAATGTCGTGCTTGGATTCGAGTTTGTGCAGGTTGATGACCGATCCGTCGTGCATGGTGACGAGTTCGTTGGTGCCCTCATCATAATCCATGGTTATTTCCTCGGCGGGCGGAACATAGTCAACGGTGTTGGTGGAGGCCATGTGCTGACGGATGTAGTCGTAAGCTTTACTCGAACCGGGCGTGTTGTTGAAGGTGACACACGGCGAGATCACGTTGATGAAAGCAAAGCCTTTGTGGGCGATGGCAGCCTGGATGATCGGTACGAGTTGGTCCTTGTCGCCGGAAAAACTGTTGGCCACAAACGTGGCGCCGAGCTGCAGGGAGATAGAACAGAGGTCGATCGGTTCGAGGGCGTTAGGCTCTCCTTTCTTGCTCTTGGAGCCGATGTCGGTGGTGGCCGAGTCCTGTCCTTTGGTGAGACCGTAGACCCCGTTGTTTTCGCAGATATAGACCATGTTGACGTTGCGGCGAACCGCGTGGACAAACTGCCCCATACCAATGGATGCGGTATCGCCATCACCGGAGACGCCGATGTAAAGCAAATTGCGGTTGGCCAGGTTGGCACCGGTGGCAACGGAAGGCATCCGACCGTGGACGGTGTTGAAACCGTGCGAGTTTCCAAGAAAGTAGGTTGGGGTTTTCGAGGAACATCCAATACCCGAAAGCTTGGCGACACGGTGCGGCGGAATCGACATCTGGAAACAGGCCTCGATGATGGCGGCGCTGATGGAATCATGCCCGCATCCGGCGCAAAGGGTAGAAACCGCGCCTTCATAGTCCTTGGAGGTGAAGCCAAGATCGTTCTTGGGTAGGTTCGGGTGGCGGAAAGCGGGGATTTCGTAGCTCATGATATGTCCCTATGTTGGATGTAGGAAGTGGGATGTGGGAACGTATCGCAGGCATCTCGCCTGCCCAGATCTGCGGTGCAAGGCCGGCAGGATGCCGGCGATACGGAAATCTTCAATCTGTGTCTATCCGTGCTCATCCGTGACCTCTCTTATTTAAACCTGTGGCGGTGGCGCGGGGAGGTGGTGGTTTGCAGGATCCAGTCGCGGATCTCGTGGCGGATGTATCGTGCCGTGATCGGGCTGCCATCGTAGTGGAGCACGGGCACAAGCCGCTCGGGGTCGAAGTCATATTCACTGATGAGCAGGGTCCGCATCTGCGCGTCGCGGTTTTGTTCGACCACGAAGACATATTCGTGCTCCTCAATGAACTGTCCAACCTCGTCGGTAAACGGAAACGATTTGATCCCCATGCTATCGAGCGAAATCCCGTGCAGGTCGTTGAGGTGGTACAACGCTTCGAGTGTGGAAGCTTCGGAGGTTCCGTAGTAGATGACGCCGACGGTGCAGGGCTTGTCGGTTTTGCGGATGACCGGCTTGGGTACGACCTTGCTGGCGGTATGCCACTTCTTCATCAGCCGTTCCATGTTTTCAATATATTGTTCGCCCGATTCGGTATAGACGGCATATTCGTCCTTGGAGGTGCCGCGCGTGAAGAACGCGCCCTTGGTCGGATGGGTGCCGGGCAATGTGCGGTAGGGGATGCCGTCGCCGTCAACATCGAGGTAGCGACCAAAGCGCTCCTCCATGTTTTCGAGATCCTCTGCGGTGAAAACCTTGCCGCGGTCGTACCGCTTGCTGTCGTCCCAGTCGAAGGGTTCGGACATGTTGTCGTTCATACCGAGATCGAGATCGGAAAGGACGATGACCGGGGTTTGAAAACGCTCGGTGAGATCAAACGCGGCGGCGGTGAGCTCGAAACATTCTTTCGGCGTGGAGGGATAGAGGCAGATGTGCCGGGTATCGCCGTGCGAGGCAAAGGCGGCCGGAATCACGTCCGATTGCTGCGTGCGCGTCGGCATGCCGGTCGAGGGGCCGGTGCGCTGAACGTGGATAAGCACCATTGGAATTTCGGCGAAGTAGGCCAGCCCTAGGAATTCGGTCATCAGTGAGAGGCCGGGGCCGCTGGTGGCGGTAAAGGCGCGCGCGCCGTTCCACGAGGCTCCAATGACCATGCCGATGGCAGCGAGTTCGTCTTCGGCCTGTACGATGGCGAAATTCTTCTGGCCGGTTTCGGGATCCATCCTGAACCTCCGGCAATAGCGCGCATAGTTATCGATTGCGGAGGTGGACGGAGTGATGGGATACCATGCGGCTACGGTTGCGCCGCCATAGACCGCGCCAAGTCCGCATGCTTCGTTGCCATCTATCAAGATCTTATTGTCGACCTTGTCGCGCCGCTTGATGCGGTAGGCAAGCGGGCATTTGTGGAGCTCCTTTGCAACGTCGTATCCCATTTCCAGGGCCTG
>JAUVCG010000059.1 GCA_030595785.1 Kiritimatiellales bacterium
CTTAAGAAGATGAAAGCCTCAACAGATCCTCAACGCCTGAAGGTTGTATCAGGTGCTGACTCGGCGGAAGTGAAAAATGTTCTGGTCGGCGAAGTCTGGTTATGCTCCGGGCAGTCGAACATGCAGTGGCCGGTTAAGAACTCGAATGATTTTGAACATGAAAAAGCCGCAGCTAACTATCCTTTGATTCGCATGTTTCTAACCGACCTCAAGGCAGATGCCGAGCTCCAGAAGGATTGCACGGGCTCATGGAAGGTCTGTGCTCCGGAAACTGTGGGTGAATTTTCCGCCACGGCCTACTTCTTTGGGCGAGGCCTTCATGAGGCGCTGGATGTACCGATTGGTCTGATTCGCTCTTGCTGGGGAGGCACCCGCATCGAGGCGTGGAGCCCGATGGAATCTTTGACCGAATATCCTGCCGTAGTGGAATACAAGGCGCAACAGGATGAGGCGGCTGGCACGTTCTCTGAATCAGCCGAAGAGGTTCGTTTTACGAAACAAATGGAAGAATGGAAGTCAAAAATGGAGCAGGCCAAAGCGGATGGGAAAAAGGTGCCACGCAAGCCAAGAAAAAAGATCCACCCGCACAAGAACCAAAACTATCCGGCCAATCTCTACAACGCGATGATCAATCCGCTGATTCCATATGGTATGCGCGGTGCGATCTGGTATCAGGGAGAAGCGAATGCACGTTCAATTGATCAGGCCGTCCTTTATCGAGAGCTGCTCGAAAATATGGTGGTGCAGTGGCGCAAAGACTGGGATTCCGAATTTCCGTTCTATGCGGTGCAGCTGGTGAACTACAAGGATCCCCAGGTCGCTCCGGTTGAGGATACGGCGTGGGCCTTTATTCGCGAAAGCTTCCTGAAGTTCCATAAGGAGGTTCCCTATGCCGGCATTGCTGTCGGGATCGATGTGGGTGAGGCAAAAAATATTCATCCCAAAAACAAGCAAGCGATCGGCGATCGCCTTGCAAGGCAGGCCTTGGCCAAAACCTATGGTAAAGATGTTCTGGCAGGCGGTCCGATCTATAAGTCCATGAAAAAGGACGGCAACAAGATGATCATCCGGTTCGACGATGTTGGATCCGGTCTGGTGGAGCAGGGTGGCGAACCGCTCAAGACGTTTGCCATTGCTGGTGCTGACAAGCAGTTTGTTGCCGCACAGGCCGTTATCGTGGCTAATACATTGATTGTCAGTTCCATGGAAGTGCCTGATCCGGTAGCAGTACGTTACGCCTGGGCCGACAATCCGGTCGGTTGCAACCTCTATAACAAGGAGGGACTGCCTGCTTCGCCATTCCGCACGGATGATTGGAATCCGTCTCCGGATTTACAATAGTTAATGAATACAGGGGTTTCCTTAAGTGCCATCTCCCCAGAATAGTACAGTATCATACCACATATGGGTATAGCCATATCACGGGCCTACTGGCTGAATACATCTTCAGGGTCTCGATACAACAGCACTTGTTAGGACTAAAGCTCAATTCAATCTTGGCTGCCGATATTCCAATGGTGAAGGAGTACCTCAAGATTACGAGAAGGCGCTTAAGTGGTACATAGATGCGGCCAAGCAAGGGTACGCTGATGCTCAGTGCAATCTGGGTGATGCTTATGAAAACGGCAATGGCGTGATTCAAGATTACAAGCTGGCCGTTCAGTGGTACACTAAATCAGCAACGCAGGGGGAAGCTGTCGCGCAATGTTCCCTCTCCTTAATATACTCTCGGGGAGAAGGCATACCTCAGGACTATGCAGAGGCATATGCATGGGCTCTTCTTGCTGAAATGCATGGAGACTCAGAAACGAAAGACCGACTTGCCAAAGAGCTAACCCCCGACCAAATTACCAAAGGTCAAGCCAGAGCCAAAGAGATCCAAAAGAAAATGAAGAAACCCTCATCCACAGCCAACTAAATGCCCTTTTCAAAGCTGTCTTCATCTGGTGGTACAGAATGGTAGACTGGGAATCCTAACCCTGCGGAGCCGGAACGAAATTTGAACAGAAGGACGCAAAGATCGCGAAGCAGGTTCTTCCTTATCTTTGCGGGCTTTGCGATCTTGGTGTAAGAATATCCTGCGCCGCGAAGCATAATTTTCTGCAAGAAAATAGAGGGCATCGCGAACATTTCACAATGATAGGGTTTGGATAAAAAGGCACTATCGCACAATAGCCTGAATAGCGGGAAAACCCGTTTGCGTTTTACCAATCCCTGGAATATCGTCACATCCTTTGAATTTCGGGGAATTTGTATGTTGGCAAAACGAATCATACCCTGCCTGGATGTGACCGGTGGTCGCGTTGTGAAGGGCGTCAATTTTATTGACCTGCGCGATGCGGGTGATCCGGTGGAGTGCGCCAAGGCCTACGAGGCACAGGGCGCGGACGAACTGACCTTTCTCGATATCACGGCGTCAAGTGACGGCCGCGAGACCATGGTCGATATTGTCCGCCGTTGCGCAGAGCAGGTGTTTATGCCGTTGACGGTGGGTGGCGGTATTCGCACCGCAGTCGATGTGCGCAAGATGCTCAATGCAGGGGCCGACAAGGTTTCGTTTAATACGGCTGCGATCATGAATCCTGACATCCTTAACGAATGTTCCGACGCGTTTGGATCGCAGTGCACCGTGCTGGCGATTGATGCACGACGCAATGGCGATGGCACATGGGGCGTATTCACACACGGCGGGCGCAACCCAACCGAACTCGACGCGATCGAGTGGGCCATCGAAGGCACCCGGCGCGGAGCGGGGGAAATCCTGCTGACCAGTATGGATTGTGACGGCACCAAGGACGGGTACGATCTTGAACTGACGCGCACCATTTCCGCGGCGGTCAATGTTCCCGTCATTGCATCCGGCGGAGCCGGCACACTTCAGCACATGGCCGATGCCGTGACCGAAGGCAAGGCCGACGCCGTATTGGCCGCATCCATTTTCCACTTTGGCGAATTCACCATCCGCGAGGTGAAGGAATATATGCGCGACAAGGGAATCGAAATTAGGCTGTAGGTTTTTTTGAACCACGGAATACACTGAATACACGGAACAGTTGAGTGAATAGAGAGTTGTTTTTCCGTGTATTCAGTGTATTCCGTGGTTGGTATTTAAATTAGGAGGGAGAAAGCGATGAGCAAGGAACTTGAAGAAGGATTGGAACTGGCACTCGATTGGAACAAGCTGGGAAAGGCAGTTGAAGGCACCAAGGGCATTATTCCCGTGGCCGTGCAGCATGCCGACACGAAAGAGGTTATTCTGGTGGCCTACATCAACCAGATTGCTTTCGAGGAGTCGCTGAAACGCAAAATGCTGGTGCTGTGGAGCTCGTCTAGGCAGGAGCTTTGGATCAAGGGCCTAACCTCCGGCGAAACCTTTGAGCTGCTCGAAGCCTATGTGAACTGCGAACAAAACTCGTTGCTGTTTATCGTGCGTCCGAACCGGGGCGGTATCTGTCACACTAGGAATGCCAAGGGCGAGCCGCGCAACTGCTACTACCGCAAGGTTGATCTGGATAATCCAGCCCGGCTCGAAAATATCGATGCGTGAGAAAAGTTCGTAGTTCCGCCTTTAGGCGGTTGCACTGGAATGGCCGCCTGAAGACGGAACTACAAACCTTTACTTAAAAACCTAAAACCTAAAACTTAAAACTCATCATGAAAATTAAGATCAACGATTTGATGCAGCAGAGCGGTGTGAAGTTCGGCACCAGCGGGGCGCGCGGGCTGGCGGTGGAGATGACCGATCAGGTCTGCTACACCTATGCCAAGGGCTTTCTTCAATATCTGGAACAGTCCGGTGAACTGAAAAAAGTAGACGGAGCTTCCAGCTCCGTTGCGATCGCCGGCGACCTCCGTCCGAGTACTGCCCGTATTATGGGCGCTGTGGCCAAGGCCGCATCCGACATGGGATACGTTCCTGTCAACTGCGGCTTCATTCCATCCCCGGCGGTAGCGCTCTACGGGATTGTGAACGGATGCCCGGCCATCATGGTGACGGGAAGCCACATTCCGGCTGATCGCAACGGCATCAAGTTTAACAAATGCTCCGGCGAAATCCTGAAATACGACGAGGAGCAGATTCGCGAACAGATGGTTGAAGTGGATGAAACCATATTCGGAGAAGACGGCTTCGTACTGCCCGAGGAAAACATTGATGCACGTATCGATTATGTAAACCGCTATATCCGAACATTTCCGTCCGACTGTCTCTCCGGCAAAAAGGTCGGCATCTACCAGCACTCGGCGGTTGGCCGCGATGTACTGATCGAAATCTTTTCCGGTCTCGGCGCAGATGTTACGCCGCTCGGTTTTTCGAACACCTTTATTCCGGTGGATACCGAAGCGATCCGTGAAGAGGACGTAAAGTTGGCAAAGGAGTGGTCGGCTGAAAACGGATTCGATGTGATCCTTTCGACGGATGGTGATAGCGACCGCCCGCTGACCAGCGATGAAAACGGCATATGGCTGCGCGGCGACGTTGCCTGTATTCTGGTTGCAAAGTATTTGGGAGCCGACTCTGCCAGCACGCCCGTCAGCTGCAATACCGCACTCGAAAAGTGCGGTTGGTTCAAGGATATCCGCCGGACAAAGATTGGTTCACCATTTGTCGTGGCTTCAATGATCGAAGCCTCCTTTGCCGGATGCAAAGGTGTGATTGGTTACGAGGCCAACGGAGGTTTCCTGACCAACAGCAATTTTCCAATTGCCGGAAAAGAACTGCGCGCCCTGCCGACGCGCGATGCCGTGTTGCCGATACTGGCGATTATTCTACTCTCTATTAAGGAGCGCAAACCGATCTCCGCCTTACTGGCCGACCTGCCGCAACGCTTTACCGCCAGTGACCGCATTCAGGATTTCCCGACCGAAGAGAGCGCAAAGATTCTCGAGCAGTTTGAAGAGGGGACTGCCATCGAAGACGCCTTTGGCGAGGCCTTTGGAAAGGTGGAGTCTATCGACCGCACCGATGGGCTGCGTGTAACCTTTGAATCTTCAGAGGTTTTACACATGCGCCCCTCCGGCAATGCGCCCGAGTTCCGTTGCTACAACGAGGCCGACTCCGAAGAGCGGGTGTTGGAGATGCAGAAGCAGTCGATGGCGATTCTTCTGAAGTTGAAGAATGCGTGAGCCGTGACGATTGAATCGTGATTCCCTTTTCGCGACTCACGTTTAACTCATCTCGTATTTAAGGTTGCCAAGAAAATCGTAAAAGTTACCATCCAGCGTTTTAACCACGAGACAGAACCATGGCCGTTGTACCCGATAGGCAAACATTTTTAGAAAAGGCAAAACTGGGGAATCTGGTGCCGGTATGGAAGGAGCTCCTTGCCGATCAGGAAACGCCGGTATCTGCCTACGAGCGTGTGCGCACCTATCTGCGTCAGCGTGAGCACGCCTCGCATACCTATCTGCTCGAAAGTGTGGAAGGTGGAGAAAATATCGGCCGTTATTCCTTCATCGGCGGGACTCCGCGCACGATCATCCGTGCCTACGGTCGTCGCGTCGAAATCACCACCACCGGCAGTGAGACGGTGGTGATCGAAGACATCGATCCACTGGAAGCGCTGAAGAACCACATGCAGCAATTCGCGCCGGTGGTGGATGATCCTGCGATGCCGCGTTTCATCGGCGGGGCTGTCGGTTTCCTCGGGTACGACGTGGTTTCGCAGTTCGAGCCGCGGGTTCCAATTATTGGGAACGACGAGATCGGAAATCCAGATATGGTTTTCATGGTAACCGATGGTTTGATTGCTTTCGACCGTGTGAGTCACAACCTGAAGATTGTCGCAAACGCGCACATTGAAGACGACCCGAATGAAGCCTACGACAAGGCGCTGGCGCAGATCGATGAGCTGTGTGAGGCACTGCAAACACCGATCGAGCGCGTTTTGATCGATACGCACGATGAAGTCGAACCGCTTGAGCCCAAATCGAACACGACCCGGGAGGAGTTTCTCGGTATGATCGAGACGGCGAAGGAATACATCCGCTCCGGCGATGTAATCCAGACCGTGCTTTCCCAGCGCTTTGAGGTCGAAAACGAAGCCGATTCGCTGGATGTCTACCGTGCGCTGCGCTCAATCAATCCTTCGCCCTACATGTTCTGCCTTGATATGGGAGAGAGCGCCATTGTCGGCACATCCCCTGAAATTCTTGTCCGTTGCGAAGACAAAAAGGTCGAGGTCCGCCCGATTGCCGGAACGCGTCCGCGCGGAAAAACGGTCGAGGAAGACCTCGCACTGGAAAAGGATTTGCTGGCCGACCCGAAGGAATGCGCCGAGCACATTATGCTCGTTGACCTGGGCCGCAATGATATTGGCCGGGTCTGCGATTATAATTCCGTTGAAGTTACTGACCTGATGATCGTCGAGCGGTACAGCCATGTGATGCATATTGTTTCCGATGTCACCGGAGACCTTTCCGAAGATCATGATGAATACGATCTGGTTCGCGCCAGTTTTCCGGCCGGCACCGTGAGCGGTGCACCCAAAGTCAGGGCGATGGAAATCATAGCCGAACTCGAAAAGAGTAAACGCGGCCCGTATGCCGGGGCGGTGGGTTACTTCAATTATAACGGTAATTTTGACTCAGCGATCACCATTCGCACGGTTATCCTCGATAAGGACAAGGCCTACGTTCAGGCCGGTGCCGGCATTGTTGCCGATTCCGTGCCGATCAATGAATACGAAGAAACGCGCAACAAGGCGCGCGGCATGATGAAGGCCTTGGCCCTCGCCAAGCACTACCACGCTGCGCGTGGGAAATCCTAAACTCTAAACCCGAAATTCTAAATAAACTCAAAACTTAAAATTCAAAAAGGGCGAATGAAAATGTTTGGCACATTATAGATTTGAAGATTCGAATTTATTTAGTGCTTAGAAATTAGTCATTCGGATTTGCCATGATACTGGTCATCGATAACTACGATTCCTTTACCTACAACCTTGTGCAGTATCTTGGCGAGCTGGGCGCGGAGATGCGTGTGTTCCGCAACGATGAGATCACCGTGGAGGAGGCGGTTGCGCTTAATCCCGAAAAGGTGCTGGTCAGTCCGGGGCCGTGCACGCCGAAGGAAGCCGGTATTTCCTGCGATATCATCCGTGAGTTCGGCCCGCGTCTGCCACTGTTCGGCGTTTGCCTGGGGCATCAATCCATCGGCGATGTCTATGGCGGAAAGGTCGTCCGTGCCGACCGTTTGATGCACGGTAAAACCTCGCCGATGCTCCACGAGGGGCAAAGTGTCTTCAAAGGCCTGCCCAGCCCGTTCGATGCCACGCGATACCATTCGCTTATCATCGAGCGAGAAACCCTGCCGGATTGCCTCGAAATCACGGCATGGACCGCCGAGGGCGAAATCATGGGCGTGCAACACAAGGAACATCCCGTGCACGGCGTCCAGTTCCATCCGGAATCGATTCTAACGCTCGAAGGTAAGATGCTGCTCCAGAACTTTCTGGATTTGTGAGTGAAGAGTGACGGTTGATCCGTGATTGTTGTTGCATGGTTTTCTGAGGAGAGTGCCTCACGCCTCACTCCGCCCCATCCCAGCAGTAGGTGCAGAGCTTTTCTTTCGGCAGACCGATGGCTTCGACGAGATCCCCCAGAGTTTGGAATTGGAGCGACGTCAGGTTAAGGCGCTCCCGGATCTTGTCTACCATGGCCCGGTAGCGTTCCGTTGTTGCATCCGCATATTCTTCAAGGTGATTGTATTCTCCGTCCTCCAGCTCCCGGATGGCAATTCGCGTTGCGAGTTCATCCACCGAGCGTGATCGGGAAAAGTTGAGGAATTTACAGCCGTACACCAGCGGCGGGCAGGCTGGGCGCATGTGAATTTCCTTTGCCCCGTATTTGCTGTAGAGGCGTTCGATCGTGTCCTGCAGTTGTGTTCCCCGGACAATGGAATCCTCGCAAAAGAGCAGGCGTCGTCCCTCGATGAGCTCACGTACAGGAATGAGTTTCATCTTGGCCACGCGGTTGCGCTCGGCCTGGTTTTGCGGCATGAAACTGCGCGGCCAGGTAGGGGTGTATTTCACGAATGAGCGGCGGTAGGGAACCCCGGATTCATGGGCGTAGCCAATGGCGTGTGCCGTTCCGGAATCGGGGATGCCGCATATGTAGTCGGCCTCAACGTCGTCCCTCTTGGCGAGCATCTGTCCGCAAACATTACGAACTTCTTCGGTATTGCGCCCTTCATAGGTGGATGCCGGATACCCGTAATATACCCACAGGAAGGAACAAATCTGCATGCGGTCTTCGGGGGGCTTCAGGCATTCCGCCCCTTCGGAAGTGATGCGCACAATTTCCCCGGGGCCAAGCTCCCTTTCAATCTGATACTGCAGGTTCGGCAGGGCGCAGGTTTCCAGTGTTATACCGTAGGCATCCTTTTTCATCCCGACAATGACCGGAGTCCGCCCAAGCTTGTCGCGGGCGGCATAGATTCCCTCCTTGGTCAATAGAAGGATGGAGGAGGAACCTTCGATGGAATCCTGGGCAATCTGAAGTCCCTCGATAAAGGTTTTTCCCTGGTTAATGAGGTGCGCGATAAGCTCGGTTGGATTGACCTCGTTACCGCTCATCTCGCAGAAATGTGCGCCTTTGGAGCATGCATTATCCACCAGTTGGTCGACGTTTTGCACAACGCCGACGGTTGCAATGGCGTACCGGCCGTGGCGGGAGTTGATGATTAACGGTTGGTCTTCATAGTCGCTGATAATGCCGATGGCCGTATTCCCCGACATTTTTTCAAGGTCGCTTTCAAATTTAGATCGGAATTGGGCATTCCTGATATCGTGGATATAACTCCGGAAGCTTCCATCGTCCTCCAAGGCGGCTATGCCGCCGCGCTGGGTTCCCAGATGTGAATGGTAATCTGTTCCGTAGAAGACATCCTTGATGCAGTCCGATTTTGAAGCCACTCCGAAAAACCCGCCCATTTTTCAACTCCTTTCAATGTTATTTCCCAATACCCTTGCGCAAAGTACGCATTCTAGACGGATGGAAAAGGAATAGAAATCAGAAAGGGGGATTGTTTGGATTATGGGTGCCAAACGCGCGAGCCGAGCGCCTCAATTCCGGTACCGGTTCACAATCGGCATGCGGCGGTCGCGGTCGAACGACTTGGGCGTGATCTTGACGCCGGGGGGGGATTGACGGCGCTTGTATTCGCTCAGCTCGACGGCATGTACGACGCGGCGGACAATGGCCTCGTCGTAGCCCTTTGCAATCAGTCCGTCGATCCCCATATCGTTTTCGACGTAGTCCTCGAGAATCGGGTCGAGCACCTCGTAAGGCGGCAGCGAATCGCTGTCCTTCTGGTCGGGGCGAAGCTCGGCTGAGGGCGGGCGCTCGATGATGCTGGGCGGAATGACCGGGGCTTCGCTCTGTTCGTTGCGCCAATGGCAGAGGTCAAACACAAGTGTTTTCGGAACATCCTTGATGAGAGCGTATCCGCCGTTCATGTCGCCGTAGAGGGTGCAGTAGCCCATGGCCATTTCGCTTTTATTGCCCGTGGTGAGTACGAGCCAGCCATATTCATTGGAGAGCGCCATGATCAGATTTCCGCGGATGCGTGCCTGCAGGTTTTCTTCGGCAATGCCCGGAGTCTTATCAGCGCCCCAAATCCTGGAAAGTTCCGTCTCGAATCCGTCGTATAATCCCTTGATCGGGATGGTTTGCAGCTCTACGCCGAGAATGGCGGCCATTTCAACGGCGTCATTCAAGGTCCCCGACGAGGAGTATTGCGATGGCATGGTAACGGCGGCGACGCGATCCTTGCCCAATGCGTCCACCGCGATGGCAAGTACGATGGCAGAGTCGATTCCGCCACTGAGCGCAACGACGACACGTTCGAATCCAATCTTTTCGACATAGTCCTTCAGGCCGAGCTTGAGTGCTTCGTAGACTTCCTCCAGCTCGGGCAGGGGGGCTTCTTTGCGGGGAGTCGTATCGCCGGCATCCTGCCGGCTCTCCGAAGCAGGCTGGACGCGAAGCGAGGCTTTCGGAACGAAAGCAACGCCCGGAGGGCGTGGCAACCCTGCTGTACGGGGCAGGCTGGAAGCCTTCGGTACGGAGAAGTAAAGAATGTCTTCCTGGAACTGTTTGGCGCGGGCGAGGCGGGATCCATCGGGAGCGAAAACCATACTGGCACCGTCGAAGACGAGCTCGTCCTGCCCACCGACAAGGTTGCAGTATAACAAGGTGGTCCCCAGTTTTTGTGCGGTCTGAGCCAGCACGTCGATGCGGTCGTTGAGCTTGTTGCGATAGTAAGGTGAAGCAGAGAGGTTGATCAGCAGATCGATGCCACGGCCTTCCAGCGAGGCAACGGCGGCACCGTCCGGTTCCCACGAATCCTCGCAGATATGAATAGCGGCTCTTTGCCCGGCGATGTCGAAAACAAAGGGCTCGGTTCCGGCCTTGAAAACGCGGTGTTCGTCAAACACACCATAGTTGGGCAGGAGCATCTTGCAGTATTCGCCGACCGCTTCCGAACTATGGAAGACCATGGCTGCGTTGTACTTTTTTCCGTTTCTGGCAATTGGCGAACCGACGACTACATAGGCGTCAGGTGGAAGCTCCTCTTTCAACCGTTGGAACTGCGCCTCGCAGTCGGCGCAAAAGTGATCCTTGAGAATCAGATCTTCAGGCGGGTAGCCCGAAACAGTCAGCTCGGGAAAGACAATCAGCCGCGCGCCTTCATTGAAGGCCTCCCATGCACTGGAGATGATGCGGTCGGTATTGGTATCCAGCGCCCCAACGGTTGGATTCATTTGGATGAGAGCGATATTCATTTTCGATTTCTGATTGATGATTTTGGATTTTTGGAACTCAGACGGCGTTAGCCTTTTCATTTATGCTGTCGCAGACCCGAAAATCAGCAGTCGAAATTCAAAAATCAAAAATGTTATCGCCGGTAGTTCGGCGCTTCCTTGGTGATCTTGATGTCGTGGGCGTGCGCTTCAACCGCGCCTGCACCGGAAATGCGGACAAATATGCCCTTCGTCTTGAGGTCGGTAATATTGCGGGTTCCGCAGTAGCCGAGGCTGGCCTGCAGGCCGCCGCAGTATTGCTTCATCACCTTGTTCACGGTGCCGGCAAATGGAACCATGCCTTCGATGCCCTGAGGGACGAGATCGTCGTCGTTGCTCAGACCGTAGCGCTGGCGGCTGCCTTCGCGGGATTTCATCGCATCGAGGCTGCCCATGCCGCGATAGATGACAAACTGGCGGCCTTCGTAGATAATCTTTTCGCCGGGGCTTTCCTCGGTGCCGGCCAGCACTGAACCCATCATAACGGAGTCGGCGCCGGCAACGAGTGCCTTGGCAATGTCGCCGGAGTTGCGAATGCCTCCGTCCGCGATGACGGGTATATCGCCCTTAAGGGCGCTGGCGGCCGCATAGATCGCGGAAATTTGCGGAATGCCGACGCCGGCGACGACGCGGGTGGTGCAGATGGATCCTGGTCCGATTCCAACCTTGACGGCATCCGCTCCTGCATCGCGCAGGGCGAGCGCCGCTTCGCCGGTGGCGATGTTTCCTCCGATCACGTCGATGTGGGGGAATTTGTTTTTTACCCACGAAACCATGTCGAGGACGCCTTTGGAGTGGCCATGCGCGGTGTCGACCACTAGGACATCGACATTGTTGTCGTCGAGGATTTCGGCGCGTTCGTAGTCGCCCGGTCCGACGGCGGCAGCAACACGCAGGCGATGTTTGTCGTCGCGGTTGAAGAGCGGCTCTTCGTTTTCGATCAGGCGGCGGACATCGGCATAGCTGTAGAGACCGACGAGCTTGCCGTTTTCGAGTAGCGGCAGCTTGCCGATCTTGTGCTGCTGCATGAGGTCGTAGGCTTCGCGCAGACTGGTGTCCGGCTTGGCGGTGATGGTGATGGCGGTCATGATGTCGGTGACCTTGGCGCGCTTGGAGCGGGAAAAGCGAATGTCCTTGGAGGTCAGGATCCCGACAAGCTTTCGGTCGTCGTCGAGGATCGGGAAGCCGTTGAAGTTGTAGCCTTTTTCCGCACGGCGGATAGCGATGGTTTCGAGGGTGTCGTTAACGTTGAAGGTGATGGGATCGGTGATGAGACCGTTGAGGTGGTGCTTCACGCGGCTGACGTGCTGGGCCTGGATTTCTGGATCGAGGTTTTTGTGGATGACGCCAATGCCGCCGAGCATCGCCATGGAGATGGCCATGCGGGCTTCGGTAACCGTATCCATTGCCGCGCTGAGGAAGGGAATCTTTACATCC
>JAUVCG010000065.1 GCA_030595785.1 Kiritimatiellales bacterium
GGCTATGCCATCTCGCTGGATGTCACCATCAAGTATCGGATCGCATCCGGGAAAGCCAATCTGCTCTACCGGAAGCTCGGGGCGGGGTCGAAATACAAGACCATTGTCCGCAACGAGGCCCAGAGCGCCTGCATGGGTGCTTTCGGCACCATGAAGACGGAGGACTTCTACAACCCCGACCGGCGGCGGCAAGCGGCCAACGAGGTGCGCGAAATGCTCGTAGGAACGCTCGGCGCAAAAAATATTAACGTCATCGATGTGTTGATCCGCTCCGTGCAGTTCGACCCCGAATATGAAAACAAGATCCGCCGGAAAAAACTGGCCGATCAAGAGGTGGAACTCAACAAATCCATGGCGGCCGCCGAACGGATGAGCGGTAAGACGCAGGTCATTGAAGCGGAAACCGCCAAGCTGGTTAAACTCGTCGAGAAGGAAAAAGAGGCCGAGTTGATCAGCATGAAAGCTGAGACCGATCTCCAGATCGCCTCCATCCGTGCCAACGCCGGTCGGTATGTCACCGAAAAGGAGGCCGACGCCGACCTCATCAACGCGCAGAAAGGGGCCGAAGGGTTGCTGAAAGTCCGCATGGCCGAGGCTGCCGGGGAAAAACTCCGCAACGAAGCCATGCAGGGCAGCGGCGGCAATATTCTCGTGGCGCTCGAAGCCGCCCAGAATCTCAACATCACCTCCGTCGAGGTCTCCACGGTCAACCTGGACTTCCTCGACCTCGATGCCATGGCCGAAAAACTCGGCGCCGGATCGGCGGAATAGCGGCGGGTTTTTTTTGGCGGGATACCAGGATGTACCGGATCGAATTCCAGCACGCTGGGAAATCCGGCACATCCTGCTAATCGTTTCGAAAACCTTTTTGTCGGCTTGAGTGCCGGGCGGCAAACCGGCATATTTTAGTGGCAACAGAAGCAGATTGCACGGATTTGAAGCAGCAGATTGTAGACACCTCGACCTACGAAGATGATCACATTGATTCTGTAAATTGGGGAGCAAGCCTGCTCGATCCTTTTGCGAGTGTATTGAACTATCCGCAAAGCCTAAACGCCGGTGCAGCGGGGCTGGAGCAGAGCGGGACCACCTCAAAGATCGGCCAGCATACGCTGGAAATGCGGTGATTCTATCTTGGATTGCCATGCAAAGCCCTATTGACACTGCGGCTGTTTCGCGTATTTTCCCAATCCTCCGGAAACACAAAGGATTTTGATTATGGGCAAGAAGAAAACCGACGAGAAGGATTTGAAGGAAGAAGCTCTCCTTGCGGAAGAGGAGCTGGCGGATAAGGAAGCGGCGGAGGCTGAAGAGCTTCCCGATACCGAAATCATCGAAGAAGATGAGGTTGCTCCGGTCGTGGTGGAGGAGGAGGAGGAAGAGGAGTCGCTGCGCGATCAGTTTGTGCGCCTGCAGGCCGACTTTGCCAACTTCCGCAACCGTACCCAGCGCGAGCGCGTGGAGCTCTACCAGCGCGCCAACGAAGATCTGCTGCTGGAAATCCTGCCGGTGCTCGACCACTATGAAATGGGTTTGCAGACTGCGGAACAACACGATGCCGATCAGGCGGTGGTTGACGGCTTTAAGCTCGTCTATGATCAGTTCCAGAACGTGCTCAAAAAGTTTAACCTCACACCGATCGAAGCCGTGGGTGAAGTATTCGATCCCCACAAGCACGAGGCGCTCACACACATGCCGTCGGATGAATATGCCGCCGAGGCATGCTCCAGCCAGGTGCGTCGCGGTTATATGTTTGGTGATAAACTCCTGCGCGCCGCGCAGGTCGTCGTGTCTTCGGGGCCTGCGGCACCCGAAGAAGACGAAAGCACGAACTCCTGATTTCTAAATCCTAAACAAAATGAAAAGTAGAAAACTCAAAGGTTGAAAACATTCGTTTGGGGAAGTTGAGATTGATGAATTGGGATTTGTTTCGGATTTAGAGATTAGAACTTAGGATTTAAAAACCATGGCTGACAAACGCGACTATTACGAAGTGCTGGGTGTTTCGAACAATGCCTCGGACGATGAGATTAAAAAGGCCTACCGAAAGGTGGCCATGAAATATCATCCCGACCGCAATCCGGGCGACCATGCGGCCGAAGAGAGCTTCAAGGAAGCTTCAGAAGCCTACGAGGTTTTGAGCGATTCCGACAAGAAGGCGCGCTACGACCAGTTTGGGCACCAGGCCTTCGCGCCGGGGGGCGGCGGTTTCGGTGGCGGCTTCGGAGGAGGATTCCACGATGCATCCGACATCTTTGAACAGGTGTTCGGTGGTGGATTCAATATTAACGACCTTTTTGGCGGCGGTGGCGGACGCCGCCGCAGCAACGGTCCTGCGCGCGGCTCCGACCTGCGTTATGACCTGGATGTGGATTTTGAGGAGGCGGCACTTGGCTCGCACCGGACCATCACGCTACCGGTCAGCGAAGGTTGCGGCCGCTGCAACGGCAGCGGGGCGGAGCCGGGAACCTCAACGCAAACCTGCCCGACCTGCGGCGGACGCGGACAAGTCAGTGCCGGCGGCGGGTTTATCCAGTTTTCACAAACCTGCCCGACCTGCGGCGGTGCGGGAGAAACCATTTCAAGCCCCTGTGTCGAATGCCACGGTGTGGGCAGTGTTAAAACGCGGCAAAAGCTGAAGCTTCGGATTCCCGCCGGTGTCGAGTCCGGCTCGCGTCAGCGACTGCCCGGCAAGGGCGAGGCCGGCATGCGCGGCGGCCCTGCGGGGGACCTCTTCATTGTATTTCATGTACGCGACCACGAATTCTTCAAACGTAACGGCCTCGATGTCTATTGCGAGGTTCCCGTACCGTTCCAGATTGCCATGCTTGGCGGCGAAATCGAAGTGCCGACCCTCCATGGCGGGGCCAAGCTTAAGGTTCCGGCCGGAACCGAGAGCGGCAAGATTTTCCGCCTGCGGGGGCAGGGGGTGGCCGATGCCGCACACGGCCACGGCAAGGGCGACCAGAATGTACTGGTTAATATCGAAGTGCCCAGCCATCTTTCCGGTAAGGAAAAGAAGGCCATGCAGGCCCTATGCGATCAGCTTCACGACAATCATTTTGAGCTGACCACCAAGATGAAGAAGACCGCGCAGAAGTTTTACGAGCGCAAGCGCAAGCTCGAAGCCGAGTCATAAATCGTCCTCGTTCTCGATCGTCTTGTCCTCGTCGTCGTAAACCGAGTGCGAGGAGGAGGGACGAGGAGGAGTACGAGGATAAATGAGAATCAATTCGTTCATTGATGCCCGTGAATTGGAGAAGGACACAGCCGTTCTTTCTCCGGACGAGTCGCATCATCTGGTGCGTGTGCTGCGCGTTCAGCCGGGACAGAAAATTACACTGTTCGATGGTCAGGGCGGTGGCGCCGATGCCAGTGTTGAAACGATTTCCAAGACGGCCCTGCAGGTGCGCATTTCCCAACGCTGGCAAGTGCCGCCTCCCGTAATTCAGATCGATCTTATCCAGGCCGTACCCAAGCCCGATCGATGGGAGCTGGTCTTGCAGAAGGCAGTCGAACTGGGCGCATCAAACATCCATCCCGTTTTGACGCAGCATACCGAATCCAGGCCTAATGCAAAAAAGATGGAGCGCTGGCAAAAGATTGTTCTCAACGCTGCGCAGCAGTGCGAGGTGCGTTGGATGCCGAAGCTCCACGCCCTGGAACAAATGGAAGCCATCCTTCCACGGCTTAAAAATCACGATCTGGTGTTGGTCGGCTCGCTCTATAAGGATGCCATGCCCCTGCGCGATGTACTGAAAGTAAGTACCCTTCAACAAGACGGACAGGCCCTTCGATCAGACTCAGGGCAGGCAAAGCCAGCAAAGGTCGCGCTCCTTGTCGGTCCTGAGGGGGATTTTTCGCCGGAGGAAGTGGATGCGGCTGTGGCGGCGGGCGCAGTGCCGGTCTCGTTTGGCAATCGTATCCTGCGCACCGAAACGGCCGCGATTTTTGGTTTAAGCGTCCTCGCGTATGAGCTACTCTGATGTTTTCGATTTTAGAATTTTGATTGCCGATTTGCGGGTCTGCGACGCTGTTTTCATCTGAGTTGATCAGTGTTCATCCGTGGCCAATAACGAAAGCCTTGATTATGGAAACTAAAATAGTTGCACTGGCGAACCAGAAGGGCGGGGTGGGGAAGACCACGACCGCAATCAATTTTTCCGCCTGTCTTGCGGAAAAGCAGAAGAAGGTGCTGTTGGTCGACCTCGACCCGCAGGCAAATGCCACGAGCGGATTGGGACTGGAGAAGGGCTTTGGTTCGAGCATCTTCCCGGCGTTGCTGGGCGAAGCCGAAGGCCGGAGTCTGATCAAGGAATCGGGGATCAAAAATCTCGACATTATCCCGTCCGAGCTCGATCTGGCCGGGGCGGAAATTGCCATTGCCCGGCGCGATGACTATCTCCACCGTCTCAAGGAGGCGATGGATCCCATTGTTGAATCCGGCACCTACGACTTTATCGTACTCGACTGCCCGCCGTCGCTCGGCATCCTTTTCATGAATGCTCTGAACATTGCGGACGAGGTGATCATACCGCTCCAGTGCGAATACCTCGCTCTTGAAGGCCTCGGTGTGATGGTCGACATCGTTAACCAGATCCGTGACGCCGGCAACCCGCGCCTGCACATCAGCGGCATCCTCATGACGATGTACAACGTCAGTACCAACCTTTCTCAGCAAGTGGTGCAGGAAGTCGTAAAGCACTTTGGCGACCGTGTGTTCGAAACACTCATTCCGCGCAATGTGCGCCTGAGCGAGGCCCCGAGCTACGGAAAACCGATCATTACCTACGACCCGCACTGTGTCGGTTCCGCCGCCTACCGCAATTTCGCCAAGGAGTTTCTCAAACGCCAGAAAGAGCATGAGGCCGAGATGGAAGCGGAGACGCTTCCGACACTCTCCTCCGTGGTGGCATCCGATGCATCTTCAACAGAAAATAACTTGCCCGTTGCCGAGTAAATAATTACCTTCTCAATCCCTTTCGGAGGAATGGCTGAGTGGTTGAAGGCGCGCGATTCGAAATCGTGTGGGCCGAAAGGCCTCGGGGGTTCGAATCCCTCTTCCTCCGCCATTTAAAATCATCCACAGATTTTTTGGTACAAACTGAATCACGTTGTAGGAGAAGTCGATCTTTCTACTCTTCTTTCTTTTGATACCGCTAGTGGTTTGAATAGATTTTGGTTTGTATTGTTCACGGGTCAGCACAAAACCCTCTACAAGGTCTTTTGGGGTATAGTAGTACCAATCGGGAGTGGGAGGCGTTTGAAGATCTGGATAATATTCATGGCGTAATGACCATTCGTCCCGGTTGATAGCCTTTGGTGGCTCCCCGGCAGCCCTGCGCTTCCTGTTTTCTTCATCGAGAGTCTTCAAAGCCTGTTGAAATGCCTTGTTCCATTTGACGCCCGGGCCGGTCTTATTCCATTCCTCGCGCGACCCACGGTCCGAGGTTGCAACGCGCTGGACGTTCCAACTATCTGTCAGAATAAAGATCGTATCAGCCTGCATTTTGTGCGCAAGCATAGCAGATTTATACCAGCTCCTGAGATCAGCATTTTTCACGCCCCCGACTTTTTTCGTGTTGGCGAATTTACCGATACGCATTGCATCAGTATTCTTAACACTGCCTTTCCCCAGCGTATTCCACCCTCATTCGGCAACGTATTTTCAACCGATTAAACCTGGCACATATCCATCCTCGTTTACTTCTGCGGCGGGGGCTCGCCTGGAACCTCATATTGATCCTTCAAGGTTTCCAGCTCTTTTTCGAGTTCCTCGATTTTTGTCCGGTATTCCGGATTGGAATAAAGGTTCTTCATTTCCGCCGGATCACTCTTTAGATCGAAAAGCTCCCGCTCCTCGCCGTTGGGCACATCACGTCCGTAATACTTAATCAGCTTCCACCGGCCGTCAAAAATGCCCTCGTGCCGCCGAACACTGTGTGCACCCGGATATTCGTAATAGTGATAGTAAAGAGAGGTTCGCCAGTCTTCCGGCGTTTGCCCTTTCATCAGCGGCACCAGGCTTTTGCCCTGCATATCATCCGGGATCGGTGCCCCGGCCAGATCAAGGAACGTTTCGGCAAAGTCAATATTCTGTACCAGATCGCTGTTTACTGAGCCGGGTTTGATTTTACCCGGCCAACGGGCAATCAACGGCGTGCGGAATGATTCCTCATACATAAACCGCTTGTCGAACCAACCGTGTTCACCCATGTAGAACCCTTGATCGGAGCAGTAGAAGACAATCGTGTTATCCGTCAGCCCCTGTTCATCCAGCGCTTTGAGAATCCGTCCGACACTCTCGTCAACCGCCCATGTACAGCGCATAAAATCCTTCATGTAGTTTTGATATTTCCACTTCACCAGCTCTTTCCCGGACGGTTTGTTCTCCGCGTACCACTTGGCGCGTCCGGCGAAGCGCGGATTGTTTACCCAATTGCCCTCGACCTTGAGGTCGTTCTTAAAATTCATATGCCGGTCGATCTCCATCGCCTGCCCGTGCGCGGCTTCACCGCGGCTGGAATAATTATCGAACAGGTTATCCGGCTCGGGAATCTCGATATCCTCGTATTTGGACATGTGGCGATCCGCCGGATCCCAGTTGCGGTGCGGTGCTTTCTGGTGAACCATCAGCATGAACGGTTTGGTTTTGTCGCGTTCATTTTCCAGCCAGTTAAGCGCACGGTCGGCTATCACGTCCGTGACGTATTCGCCCTCGTATTTCGTCCGGCCCTCTTCGGTAATAAATTCCGGGTCATAGTATTTGCCCTGGCCCGGCAGCACTTCCCAATAGTCGAAACCCTGCATCTTCCCGTTGAGATGGATCTTGCCGACCATCACGGTTTGATAGCCGTTTTTCTGCAGGATTTTTTGAAACTGTTGCTGGTCGTGGTTGAACGCGTCGCGGTTGTCGTATTTCCCGTTCATGTGGCTGTGCTTTCCGGTCAGCAGCGTTGCCCGACTCGGCGCACAGATCGAGTTGCCCACATAGGCGCGGTCAAAACGCATTCCCTCTTTTGCCAGCCGGTCAATATTGGGCGAAGGGTTCAACGCCGCCAACCGCCCCCCGTAGGCACCGATCGTCTGATACGAATGGTCATCTGAAAAAATCCAGACCATGTTCGGTCGCTTGTTCGTGATCCTGGGTTTTTCGCCTGCCGCCAGCGAAAAGCGGGGAAGAGCCGTCGCTAGGCAACATCCGATAAATAACGAAACTCCGCACATTTTTTTCAATGCATTCAACATAGTACCTCCTGTTTAGCTGGTTACTCTTCAAGCCGCGGTTGTCGCAGACTAAACCCCGAACAACCGCCGCAGCAAGCAAGAACGCGACAGGTGAAGCGTGAAATGCTCTGGCTTTTGGCGGCACATAGGTTGACCAACTGAATATCTCCATCCAGCTCAATCATGTTCTTCTTAAGCTTAACGTATCGGGCATCCCATCATCCGTAAAACCAACCTCTTCAGCCACTTGTTTGATCAGAAGCTCCCCCGAACTGAGCAGGTCGGCGGCGTTGCTCATTTTCATCCGGCGCATCAACTTCAGCGGCAATTCCTCGCCACCATCGACAAGAAATTCCGTCTGATCAAAGGATAAGTTTTCTTGTGCAAGGACGGCCAGACGTGGGAAGATCTTTGGGATCAGGACGGCGTTATCGCCGACCAGGGTCTGTCCGTAAGGGCGGAAGAGGGAACGGGTGGGGGGTGCAGGGAGAGCAATCTTATAGGCATCCATCCTGTCAAATCATAATCAATAAGGGTTCTATTGTTAACTCAAGGAGTGGAAAATGAGCGATTCAGAAAAGAAAATTCCGGTTGTTCCGCCAGGACTGATTTTAACGTTTGTCTTGGTGACTATTCTTTTCCCGTTATGGGGATTTGCCAACGACATTACCAACCCGATGGTAGCGGCCTTTAAAAACATCCTTCTGCTCTCTAATTTTGAGAGTTCCATGGTGCAGGCAGCGTTTTACGGTGGTTATGCCCTGATGGCTATTCCCGCAGCGCTCTTTATCAAGAAATTTTCGTATAAAAAGGGCGTACTGATCGGGCTGGCACTCTATTCGTTGGCCTGCCTGATGTTTATTCCTAGCGGCATGGCCATGTCCTACCCGCTGTTTCTGCTCTCTTACCTGATCATGACCAGCGGACTTTCCTTCCTTGAGACAACCGCAAATCCTTACATCCTTTCCATGGGGGACGAGAGCACCGCAACACGACGGCTGAATCTCGCCCAGGCGTTCAACCCGATGGGATCGATTGTCGGCATGTTCGTTGCGAGCATGTTTATTTTGGCAAGCCTTGATGGAACCAGCGAGACCGGTCGCCGCCAAATGGAGGCGCTTGCCGAGAATGGAACCCCCGTCCACCTGCAGGAAGTCAACCAACAGATCGTAACGGCCGACAGCCTGGCCGAGGTAACCGGCTCAGATAATTGGCAGGAGAGCAAAAAACTGTTTAAGAAGGCCAGTGAACTTTCGGCATCGTTGAACGTCGGAACCTTCTTGCTGGACAATGCTCATGCGGCGGAAGCAGAAGCGGTTCAGGAAGCCTTGGCGGCCCAGCCCAAGGGCAACAAGTTTAAGGCCGCCGCCGATGCGGTGGCCGTGGTTCTTCAGGTTAGAGACAAGCCGCAGCCTACGCCAGCCGAGGCCAGACGCAATGACCTCTTTGTCAGCGACCGAGGGCTGGAGCTGACGCTCTCTCTTAACGAGGAACAACCCCTGATTGCCGAGGCCGGAGCCGAGCAGTGGAAAAAGGCCGACCAGTATTTCAATCAGGCGGTTGCACCGGCTGCTGAATTGTCCGGGATGTTCGCGCCTGATACGTCATTGGATCCGGCCAAGGCCACCGCCCTGGTTGGAAAGATTCAGCAGGAACTGAATGCCGCCAAGACTGCTTTGGGAACCATCCCGACGGCAGGGCTGAAAGAGTATTTCGCTGCCGCCGGGGCAGACCTTTCCACTATCCAAAAAGCGGATCTCGGCATTGTTTCTCTGCCCTATGCTCTGATGGGGGGCTTTCTGATTCTGGTTGTGTTCCTGTTCGCCTGGAAGCTTCCAGCCTCAACCAAAGGGGAGCATCAGGACGATCATGGAGACTTGGATGTCGGCGGCACGGTGAAACGCCTTTTCAAGAACGCGACCTACATCGAAGGCGTGATTGCACAAACCTTCTATGTCGGAGCCCAGATCATGTGCTGGACGTTCATCGTGCAGTATGGCTCGTTGGAGCTGGGACTGTCCAAGGCCACCGCCCAGAACTGCAATATTCTGGCCATGATCATCTTTGTGTCCAGCCGTTTTATCTGCACCTTCCTGATGCACTACATCAGTTCGGGCGCACTGCTCACTATTCTGGCTTCCGGTGCAATTGCGTTGACCACGGGCGCAATCTTTATCGAGGGCTATCCCGGCCTATATTGCTTGATTGGTGTTTCCGCCTGCATGTCGCTCATGTTCCCGACCATCTACGGCATTGCTCTTGACGGGCTGGGCGACGATGCCAAGCTCGGTTCTGCCGGCTTGATTCTGGCCATTGGCGGTGGCTGCATTATGACTCCGCTTCAGGGGCGGATTATCGACCTCCCCGCCATAGATCTGGGCTTCCGCGAGCTGGCCAGCGTGCGCGCGTCCTTCGTTCTGCCGCTGATCTGCTTTATCGTCATCGCGCTCTATGGATGGCGCACGTACAGCATCCACCATAAAAAAGAGAACGCTTAAACCTCCAGGGAGAAATAAAATGCTTAAAGGAATTGATCCAATTATCAGTCCGGACCTGCTGAAGATTCTGTCCGAAATGGGACACGGCGACGAAATTGTACTGTCCGACGCTCACTTTCCGGGACACACCTTCTGCCCGAAGAATGTCGTGCGCGGCGATGGCCTGCAGATTCCCGACCTGCTCGAAGGCATCATCCCGATCTTCGAGCCCGACAGTTATGATGGCCCGCTGATCATGATGGCCGCCGTTGACGGGGACGAGCTTGATCCGCAGGTGGAAGCCGACTACATGGCCGCCATCAAGAAGGATGCGCCGGATGCGCCGGCGGTGAAACGCATCGGCCGTTTCGAGTTCTACGACCACGCCTGCAACATGGAAAAATAAGGAACCGGGCACTATGGACCTGACGCGAGTGCTGGACGTTTTAGTAATTTGTGTTCCGGTGTTTGCCGTTATGGGACTTGGCAAGCTGCTTGAACGCAAGGGTCATCTCAATGATGGCCATTGCAGCTTTATCAACTGGCTGGTTTATCATTTCTCCCTGCCCGCGCTCATCTTTAACGCTGTGGCGCGACAGCGGTTCGACAGCTTTTTTGATGCGGCGCTGATCGTGATGCCGTTGCTGGCTCTGCTGCTGGTTACGGCCGTCGCGATGCTCGTTGCGAAGCTGAAAGGGTTTAAGGGAGGCTTTGCGGCGGCGTTTGTATTCGGCACGTTTTGGGCCAATGCCACCTATGTGGGCTTCCCGCTCTGCATCAATGCGTTCGGCCTTCCCGGCGAGGCGAAAGCGGCGGTCTATAACGCATTCGTCGTGCCGTTCTTTATACTGATCGGCTACCTGCTGATTGGTTTTTACGGGGCCGGAAGCGGCGATACAAAAATCGGGGCGCGCATTCGCAAAGCATTGGTGAATCCGATTCTGCTGGCGGCGGTTGCCGGCGTCATCGTTGTGCTGATCGCCGATGGCTTCCGGGCAGGCGACGGATCACTTCAATTGCCGTTTCCCGTTGTTTCAACTGCACTGCTGACCGGTTCGTTTCTGAAGCTGATCGGTGCGATGGGGCTTCCGCTGGCGCTGCTGTCGATCGGGGCCTCGTTGAAATGGGAGCAGTCCCGCCGGCATCTGGGCGCCTTGAGCTGGACAGTCGGCTGCAAGCTGATCCTGCTTCCGCTCGTTACCCTGTCGCTTATCCGCTGGCTTGTTCCGGCCGCCGATCCTGTTTCGCTGGGTACGGCTGTGATTCTGGCCGCAACGCCCAATGCGGTCGCCTGCTATGTAATCAGCTGTCAGTTGGGAATTGAAAAAGCGTTTGTTGCGACGATGCTGATTGTCAGTACCGGCTTGAGCGTCGTGACCATTCCCGTCTGGATGTATGTCATCAAAGGATTCTAGGCGTTGCCTTGGCGATGGTATGCATTTTATGATAGGAAAGCGGTTCGCCCTCGATCTCGTGCTTCCTCCTCGTCCGAGGGCATACCCCGAACCATCAACCATCTCGCCCGCACCGCATGGATCGAAGCCTCCAGGGAGCAGAGCAGTACCATCACCGCCCAACACCTCCAAACTGCCCTCGCACGCATCCCTATCGCCCGCGATAAAATCAACATCTAGTGCTGACATCAAAAAGGGGCGGGATTTCCCCGACCCTTTTTTACGCCACTCAGTCCACGAAATAAAAAGTGGAAATCAAACCCGTTCACACGGATCAACAGAAGAAAAGTTCACGGGCAGAGCTCTGCGCTCCACACCAATATACGTACTGCCCTTGGGTGCTTTAATGCACGCTGTGTTGATCTACAGGGAATGGGTGTTTGGGTGCCGGCTGGGGCGGTGACCAGTGGCGGTAGCGTC
>JAUVCG010000135.1 GCA_030595785.1 Kiritimatiellales bacterium
ACGCGGAGGCTGCGGAAGTTGGTCCAAAAGGGTAAAAGCGAATCGCTCCAACGACTGATGGCGGAGTTTGACCCGGATGCAGTCGTTTGCACGCAAGCGTACCCCCTTGCCGTGATCGCCTCGTTTGCCGCCCGCCATGGCTCACGGTTCCCGTTGCTTGGCGTGACCACCGACTTCGTGCCACACCGTTTCTGGATCGTGAACAGCGGCGTCAATGCCCGGTACATCGTGCCGACGGAGTCTGCCGCCGCCCGGCTCATGTGGCTGGGCGTCGAGGAGAGCCGCATCTCCGTCTTCGGCATTCCGGTTCCGGCCAACGCCCCGCCGACACCGGGCGAATCCAGCGAAAATAGACGCGTACTCGTGATGGGGGGTGGACGGGGACTGGGGATTCGCTACCGGACCATCGGGAGACTCGACCGCTGCCCCAACGACTTCACGATCGATGTGGTGTGCGGCATGAACCGACACCTGCAAAAGCGCCTGGTGCGGCACCGGCACACGTTCAAGCACCGCATCCGGATCCGGGGCTATGTCCGCAACGCGGTTGCGCTGATGTACCGCTCGGACCTGATGATCACCAAGCCCGGGGGCGTAACATTGGCGGAGGCCGCCTGCGCCGGAGTTCCACTCCTTCTTGTGCGTCCACTACCCGGACAAGAAACGGGGAACGCCGAAGCCGTGGTACACCAGGGCGCCGCGTTGCACATCAGGAATGAATACGATGTGACCCGCAGCGTCACAACCCTGCTGAATAACCCGAAACTTCTACTCATGATGCGGGAGAAGGCGCTGGCCCTTGCACGCCCGAATGCCGCCGACCGGATTGTCCGGCATGTGCTCGACCTCGAATCGGAACGGGAATCCTCATGAACAATCTATTCTTCTACCGCACCGTCAGCCTGCTGGCCGCAATACTGCCGCGCCGGGCGGCGTACGCGACCGCGAAAGCCGCCTCCGGCTGGGCCTACCGCAATCGCCACACCGCTCGACAGGCCCTGGCGGCGAACCTTCGCATCGTTTCCGAGGCCCGCGGAGTCGCCATGCCTGAAAGCGAGCTTGAGCGAATGGTGCGCAGAAACTTCGACAACTTCGGCAAGTACGTAGTCGACTTTTTCCAGATGGGAAAAATTTCTCCCGAGGCGCTGGATCGGATGGTGAAGGTGGAACACATCGAATATCTCGAACAGTGCATGTCCATGGGAAAGGGCATCATCGGCCTGAGTGCCCATATCGGCAACTGGGAACTGGGCGCAAATGTATTGGAGCGGCATGGCTGCCGGGTTGCCGCCGTGGTCCGGCCGCAACCCACCGCCAGGCTCGATGCCTTGTTCCAGTCGCGGCGTGCAGGCCGGGAAATCCGAGTGCTGCCCATGGACGGTGGTGCAAGTCCAGTATCCGCCATGCTGAAGCGCGGCGAGATGGTCGCGCTGCTGGGCGACCTGGATTTTTCCGCCAGGCAGCGCCGGGTACCGTTCTTTGGCAAGCCTGCGCGGCTGCCCCGGGGGCCCGCGGTGCTCGCGGCCCGAACCGGCGCCCCGATCCTTCCGGCGTTCGTGCTGCGCGAGGCGGACGAGACGTTTCGGTTTTGCCTCTACCCCCCAATCATGCCCGATCAATTCCAGTCCATCGACGCCATCCAGGAACGCATATGCTCTGTTCTGGAAGGGGTGATCGGGAACCATCCCGACCAGTGGTTTGCCTTTGAGCCGTTGTGGCAGCAAGAGCAGGAACCCGCATTTACGGAAGCGGACTTGGGATTTTAGCGCCCCGGCTTCACGTTCATCGCATAGTGGAGCATGGTATCCTCGGTCTTGTTGAGCCGCCTGCACGCTTCCCGCGCAATGTTGAGCGCCAGCATGCCAAACAGTTTGGGATCGGTATTGTACAGTCCGAACATTTTGTCGCGCGGGATCACCAGCAACTCGGTATCCTCCATGGCGATCGCGCTGGCCGTGTGCAAATGGATGGCAATGACCGCGGTTTCACCGAAGCAGTCGCCCGTATTGAACTCGCAGAGTTCCAGCGGCGTTCCGTCGATATCTTCAACCATCCGTACGCGCCCAGACCTTACAATCCGGATATGGGTGGGGGTGTCGCCCTGCTGGAAGACCCATTCCCCTTTGGCATAATGCTCCACTTCCAGTATGTGGAAGATGGTGTAGAGCTGGGCATCATCAAACCCGCCAAAAATAGAAATCTTGTTCAGCATGGGCAAGACGCTTTCCACATCCATCAACGGCAACCTGTATTTTTCAACAGCCATGCAACAAGTATGGGGAACGTTTTAATTTGTGCCAGTCTAATCGCCCGTCTCTTCGCCCATAAGCCACGACAGGGAAGCGAAGGATTGGCCGGATAGATTTTCCCATTGCCACAAGATGCCCGAAGCAATCGGCGACGAACTTTACACTCAGCCCCGCTTGCTTTTTTACCTGCATGAAGACTTGGAAAAGGCCGCTTTTAAAGGTGTTTTCAGGGCGTTTTTTATGGGCACAAAAATAGGCAAAAAAAGGAGTTGCAGCGCACCTGTCCGAGGCTTATAGAGAATGTAGGAAGGAGGTTGAGATGGGTGATTATGTGGAACATGAAATCGTCGTGTGCTCGACAGGCGGAATGCAGTTTTCAGAGGGATGCATCCGAGTGGATGATCTTCGGGTTTCCGGCTACTTGCCAGCCCTTGTTCGCTACACAGGTGCAACCGTGGAAGAAGTCCGACAGCACCTCGATCAGGAAGCAAAAGATTACTACGGATATGATGTGGCAGTTGAAATTGTTCATGGCCATGTACTGGCGGCTTAAGCACATGATATTGGAGGTAAAAACAGAAGTTCTCGCAACCGGGGACTAGACTCCCCGAGTGGATATCTCCGAGACCGACAAGGAATTCGTGATCAAGGCCGAGATTCCGGGAGTCATGAAGGAAGATGTCTCCGTTACCGTAGACAATAGGATCATGACCGGCCGTGGAGAGAAAAAACAGGAAAACCGAAAGCCCTTGAGATCAAAGTTGAATAACGCCCTGTAAAACCTAACAAATATCTACACCTGACCGGATGCCGCCATGCGTGGTTGCATCTGGCAGGTGGTTTTTTATGTGTCTGTGAACGAAACAAACAAATGCCATGGTCATTCTACTATTCGTTATTGGACTAATTCTTCTGATCGCGGGGGCTGAAGCCCTGGTTAGAGGCGCATCCCGACTTGCCGCTGTTCTTTCCTGTCAGCATTGATTGCCCCCGTTGCATCGCAACGACTGATCCGCCTTGATCCGAACCTCTAGTGATGGCGGATGGCGGTGCCGCAGTCTCAAAATTCGCGAGGTTTATCCAACGATAATTTTAATTAATGCTGTATTGGTGAGGATAAGGACGACGGATCACAGTCGTCCACCTCGCTATTTCTCCACCCGTTTTCGCCGAGCACTTCGAAGTGCGCCTGCGGGTGGGCACATGCCTGGGGCTTCCCGCCCACTTCAGGAATTGGCACACCCTCTCCCAGGATGTCAGCGCATTGCTGCTGGGTGAGTCCTGCAAAGAAACGGAGTTTGACAGGAGTCAGAACCTTGGCTAATATTAAATGAACATTTCAAATAGGTATTTGAATTATAAAAAGCCCATGCAATCAACCCGAAAACGAGTACTGAATGCCGCCTGCACTGTTTTTGCTAACAAGGGCTTTCGCGATGCGACCGTGGCGGAAATCTGCAAGGTGGCCAATGCCAACATTGCAGCGGTCAACTATCACTTCGGCGACAAGGAAAAGCTCTACGACGCGGTTTGGCGGCACGCCTTTGAGATTACCAAGAACACCTATCCACTGGGCGGAAGCCTCGTCGACAAGCCCTCGGCGGAGGACTATCTCTACAGTTATGCAAACGCCATTCTCCACCGCATCTTCTGCGAAGGCGAAGCCGGCCTGTTTCCAAAATTGCTCTCTCGCGAAATGGCCTCGCCCACCCTCGCGCTCGACCGGATCGCCAAGGAAGCCCTCTTGCCGCAAAACCAATTCATGGGGAAAATCATCTCGCAGACCATGGGAGCGAAGCTCAGCGAACAGCAGATGCAATTCTGCATGCACAGCATTATTGGCCAATGCGCGTTCTTTAACTTTAGCCGCCC
>JAUVCG010000117.1 GCA_030595785.1 Kiritimatiellales bacterium
GCGGCTTTGGTTGTCGATATCTCATGGCCCGTATGTTCAACCTGCGCACCGGCATCGATATCGGTTTTAGCGAGGAGGATAGGGCGATCTACTTCATCGTCGGCTCGGCGTGGGCGCTCTGATTTCTGCCTCTTCGCTGAAACCGGTTATCCCGAAAAGGCATCTTTCTATGCCAGTCTGGTGCTGCGCGGGAATGTCTTTGCGCACAATATCTTTTTGGACGGAAACACCTTCAGTGATAGTCACAGTGTGGATGAAGAACCGCTGGGGAATTCATTTTAATGGATTGATAACCGCAGATACCGTGGACTCGAACGAGGCATCCATAGCGGAAGATAGCGAGCGCTCTATTCGTTGCGGCAGAAGCTCAGGAGTTGGTTTCCTCGGTTCTGTTTCCGATTTTAAATTGAAGCGGCGAGGGTTCCACCAAAAGAGCATGAAGCGGAATGGCTCGAATGTTTTCTGCCAGCGGGAAGGTGTGTTCCCCCGCGTGAACTACATCCAGTTGATCTAGTTTAAGATCTTTTAAGGCGGAGCGCATGGAGGGCGTTACCTTGGGCGCCGTTGTTCGTTTGATCTCGAAGCCATACCGTCGACGCCCGCGAGAAATCAATAAATCAAGCTCTGCACCAGCATGGGTTGCCCAAAAATGGCACTCTTCCGGGCGGGCTCCCAGATGCCGGATAATCTGATCAATGGCAAAGCCTTCCCACGAGGCGCCGCATTTGGGATGTGCTTCGAGATCCGCCTGCCCGGGAAGATTGAGCAACGCGTGCAGGATCCCGCAGTCGGCAATATACACCTTGGGCGATTTTACCTGCCGTTTTGAAATGTTTTCGTGCCACGGTTGGAGCTGCCGAACCACCAGAGCCGAGGTCAGTTGATCGAGATAGTTGCGCACGGTGGTATCGGCAACCCCGAACGCCCGCGCCAATTCAGAGGAGTTCCAGGTTTGCCCATGATAATGCGCCAGCATAATCCAGAAACGCCGCATGGTGGATGAACTCACGTTAATTCCAAGCTGTGGAAGATCCTTTTCAATGAAGGTTCGAATATACCCGGTTCGATTCTCAAAGCTTCCTCTGGAGGAACCGGCCAGAAAAGCACGCGGCAACCCACCGCGCAGCCAAAGTTTCTCCGCATTTTCAACGCCCACCTCTTCCAGCGAAAAACCACTTAGTTCGTGGTAGTAGATCCGTCCGGCCAGCGACTCCGAGCTTTGCTTCAATAATTCAGGAGAGGCACTCCCCAGAATCAAAAAACGAGCGGGATTGGGTTTGCGGTCCACCAGTACCCGTATAATGGGAAAAAGATTAGGAAAACGCTGAACCTCATCAATCACAACCAATCCAGTCAGTCCTTTCAGCGCCAGCATGGGTTCCGACAGCCGAGCTTCATCATCTGGGTTTTCCATATCAAAGAGATGCACCGGGGAAGGGATCGTTTTTAAATACGCCTCAACCAAGGTGGATTTCCCGACCTGCCGGGCGCCAATAATCCCAACCACCCGGTGGCGATCAAGCAACCCGCCAAGCTCCATCAGCTCTTTTTCCCGATTAATCATGGCTCTTATTACCTTGAAAACTCGGTTTTGTAAACCGAATTTTCAAGGATTAATTCTGTACTGACCTTCAATGAAAAAGTTAATGGGATGGTGCATAGGCTTAGGGCTGCCGTGACGTTGAATCCGATTTCCATAATCAAGTTCCTTGTTTAGTGTCCGGTTGCCATAAGCAATGCGCCGATGGTCAGACCCACCAGCAGGTTGATTAATTTGATGATTAGAAATGCGCGGCGGGAGTGAGCCAGCATGGGGAGCATGCCGTGGCCGTCCTGGACGATGGAGCTGGTCAGCAACACGCTGAAGGGGGCGAGGCCTTTTGCGTAGAGGGTGGTGAAGATGAGGTGGGGGCCGGACTCGGGAACAATGCCGATCAATCCCGCCGCCCCCAGCACAAGCCATTTCCCGCTACTCAGGGCGTCGGCAAGCTGCCACCGGTCAATCAGGAAGTGCATCACCAGCAACGCCCCGAAGGTCCAGGCAAAAACGCGCGGGACATGTTCGCGCACGACATGTTTCCACAGGTGGTCTTCGAGAAAATGGTCGGGAACCGTGGCCACGATGAAAAGCGCGCACGCAGAGGCGGCCAGAAGAGTGATCCGAATCCAGTTCCAATGGGCAGGACCAACCTGTCCGAACACCAGTGCAAAGAGGAAGAGGAGCAAGGTTCCAGTCAGGATTCCGCGCGTTGCCGAACAGTTTTTCCATTGAACAGGGAGCTGTTTCAAATCGAAGCAGTGGCAATGATCTTCTTCATGCAACACCATGTCCTGGCAACAGGGCAGCTTGCCGGTCATTCGGTGTTTGAGCAGTAAATCCGTCAAGACCCCGGCACCGATCCCGATCAAAAAGAGCAGTGCCGTCAACAGGAATGCGGTACGGGGAACCATCGCAAACAGGACGAAGGCTTCGTCGCCGCTCGTGGCGACCATGGCCGCGACCACCGCACCTATTGAAAGCCGGCGATGGGCATACATCGACACCACGGCAAAGGCGCCGAGACAACCCGGTGTGGCACCCAGAAAGGCGGCTAGCAGATACTGCCCCTGCGGCCGCTTTGAAATCCGATCCTGCCATTTACCCCCCGACAGGACATTCAGATATTCAATCACCAGCATCATTACCGCGACAAAGCTGGTAATCATCAGGCTGTGTTTTATGACCGAGATCATTTTGTTGAACCCTCCGCGCATAAGGTACGGAAGGCATCGGCGATGACGGGAGCAATACTGAAGGAGCGATAACCCATCCGTAGAAGCCGCGGGATCATCTCCAGATTTGAGGCGATTTCCCCACAAATGGCCACATCGTCTTCGTGACCGGTTTTTCCGGCTTCGGCCAGAATGAATTCCAGCAACCACAGGAAGGCGGGATTGGTGGGGTCGTTGTATTCCACGACTTGTTCATTGTCGCGATCCGCCGCCATGAAGTATTGGAGCAGGTCGTTGGTTCCGAGATTGATGAAGTCGACCATTGAAAGGATATCTCGCGTGGCAATGGCCGCTGCCGGTGTTTCAATCATGACACCCAGTTTGATGGAATCCAAAAATTCCACACCTTCCTTCCGCAGGGCCTGTTTAACTTCGGACAGGATCTGTTTGGTTTGTGCAATTTCCTCAAGGGTGGTCACCATCGGGATCAGCAGAGCCGTATCGGAACCGTGCGAAGCGCGCAGGATCGCCCGCAACTGGATGCGCAATTCATCCGGATCCACCATAAGGTGCCGCCGGATACCGCGGATGCCCAGCGAAGGGTTGCGACCGGTGCATCGGCAGGCGAGCCCCATGTCCTTGTCCCCGCCGATATCGAATGTCCGGATATTCACCCTGCGCCCGGCGGCGGTCTCCACCACGCTTCGGTATGCGACATACTGTTCCTCTTCGGAGGGCACCTGCCCGCCGGGAGTGATCAGGAACTCGGTTCGGAAAAGACCGATTCCCTCCAGGCCGTGGGCCAGCATGAGCTTGGCCTGTTCCGGGTTCTCGATGTTTGCCCGCAATGCAATCCGCTCGCCGTTGCTGGTGGTGCAGGGTTGCGGGGAGGTTGGAGCCTTCCTATGCGCCGCCGCCTCTGTCCTTGCCTTGTATTCTTCCACGGTTTGGGTGGACGGGTTGGCAATAAGGATTCCGCGATCCCCATCCAGAATCACCGGGGTTCCTTCGTCCACACTCGCCAGCAAGGTCTCGATCTTTCCAATGGATGGAATGCCGAAGCCTTTCAATAGAATCGCCGCATGGGAGGACAAGGCGCTGCTTTCGCACGCGAATCCCAGTCCTTGGGCCTGGTGGATGCGGATCACCTCGGAGGAGTGCAGGTGCCGCGAGACCAGAATGTCGGTTGCCTGTATGGGGTGCTGGTGCCCCTGGGGTTCCCCTGAAAGAAAGGCCAGAAGGTTCTGGGCCAGGTCGCGAATGTCCTCTCCCCGGGATTTCAGGTAGGGATCCCGCATGTCGTTGAACTGGGCGATCACTGTTTGCGCTTCCTGGTTCAGGCAAAACTCGGCGCACATGCCTTGCTGTTCGATGCAGTTGCGCACCAGATCGTGAAAGGATTCGTCGGCCAGGATGGCCTGGTGGATCTCGAAAATGGCCTGGGTTTCGATGGAGGAGTCCGAATGCATACTCGCCACATGGTTGCGCAGGTGTTGCTTTGCGGCATCGACGGCTTGAGTATAGCGTTCCTGTTCGGGGGAAATCTGTTCCGCGTCAATAGGATCCTGCGGAATGTAAATGTTGACATCCAGCAAGTGAATCTGACCTATGGCAATCCCGGGGCAGATGGATGTGCCGGGCAATGTGATCTCTTGAGGGTTGCGGTCTGGATTCTCCGGGTGATTTGATTGAACAGTCATGTTTGAATGCCTCCTGTTGCCCTACCTTTGCGACTTGTCCTTGATGAAAAAGGTTAATGGGATGGCGCACAAGCTTAGAGCCGCCGTAATTTGATAGGTTCGTACAAAACCATAGCGGTCGGCTGCCACGCCGACGAGTAGGGCCACGATGGAGCTGGCCGCAAAGCTGACGGTCATGAAGAGCCCGTTCATGAACGCCGGGCGGTCTGTGTTCAGATCGTGGATCATCGCCATGAAGACCGGCGTGCTGGCGAAAAACACCAACCCCATCAATCCAAGCAGCACCCATTGCCCGAGCCCTGTTGTCAGCGTGAAGAAAAACATCAGGATCGGGCTGAGCAGCATGATGACGAGGAGCACGGTTTTTCTTCCGGCTTTGTCCGACCAGCTTCCGGCTGTCAGGGCGCCGACGGCTCCGGCAAGTTCCAGAACGGCCAGCGCGGCAGCGGCGGTTTTGAGCGAGTGGCCGCCTTCGACCATATAGGCGGGCAGGAAGGTGGTCAGCGCGGTTTTTGAGAAGCCCCGGAAAAGAAGGATCGGGGTGATCAGGAAAAAGAAGGGAGCCACATCGCGCAACGACGCTTTCAGCGGCGTCCGGTCTTTGGTGTGCAGCTGCTGGATATGGTTTTTATCAATGGTTCGCAGGTTGAGGAAGAGCAGCAGCGAGGCCACCAGCCCGAAGGGGATCAACCGCCACGTCCCTTCGAGCCCCCACCACGAAACGGCGGCGGTAATCATCAACGGGCCGAGGGTGCGGGCCATTTCGCCGCCAAACATGAAAGCACTCATGCCGCGCCCGATCTGGTTCCCGGAAACGCGCCGCATCAAAACCGGTGCCGTCACGTGGAATACGGCGGCGCTGATGCCGCAGGTAAACATGAGGATGGCAAGAACAGCAACCGAGGAGGCCCGCCCCAACAGGCTCATGGCAAAAATAGTGACGACCGGCGCGGCAATGATCGCCGACCGGATGACCAGCTTGTCGGCGATGATGCCGATCAGCGGGTTGAGCAGGGAGGGTAGTTTCTGGACCACCGAAAGCATGCCGGCCATTGCATAGGTGAAGCCCAGTTTTTCCGTGAGCAGGGGAATCAGCG
>JAUVCG010000043.1 GCA_030595785.1 Kiritimatiellales bacterium
TGGTAGGTTTCGGAGAAGTAGACCAATTGCAAGTCGATGCCATAGTCCGCCTTGAGCTTTTCCAGCGTTGCGGGATAGGTGCGCGCCGCGACATCGTGGACGCAGGAGCAGGCGGTGTCCATGCAGTAGATATCGTTGACCACCAGCCGGAGTGTCAATGGTTGCTGGGGGGGGGTACATCCGCTCAGCAATGCGAGGCCTGTCATGATGAGGCTATTTATTATTGTACGCATTTGACGATGTACCCTTTTGTATTGGCCGCCAGATAGACGGTTCCCTTGCTGTCTATGGCCACGGGGATAAAGCTGCATCCCTTCACCAATTCCTCGACACCATCAATCTGCTTGGGGTTCTTGCCTTCGGCGTCGTAGATCTTGATGCGCGTAGGATCCTTTTCAACGGTCAGGATCTGTCCATCGGGCAGATAACCCGCGCTGACCGGATTGCAGCATCCCTGGAAGTCCTCAAGCCCGCGTCCGCGTTTGCCGAATTCCGAGACCAGCTTTCCTTCGAGATCGAAACGCTGCAGTTTGAACGCACCGAGGTTGGAGATGGCGATGGTGTTGTCCGGACCCTCGCAAAAATCAAAGATGCCGCAGCACAGGCGCAGGCCCTTGTCGATGCGACCGATCTCTTCTCCGGATTCCGCATCCATGAGAACCACCGCCCGCGCGGAGAGGTCGGCCACCGCCAGCTTCCCATCGATAAAACGGGCGGCCTTTGCGGACTTCAGGTTGTTAAGCACCTTCTTTCCGAGCGGCTTTCCGGTGGGATCGAAGGTTCCGCATTCAACGCCGATCGGCATCTTCACCTCGCGCATGCGTGCACCCACCTTGACCTTCTTGGTTTTGGTCAACGTGGAGAATACATGGATATTGCCCTCTCCCGACACAGCAATGGCCGTTGTATTTTCCATGCCTGTTTCGATAAGGGTTACCCGTTCGCCATCCGCGTCGAACCCCGACACCTTTCCGTTGCTCTCCAAGGCGTAGAGGGTGTCGTTCGACCCCATGGTGATCTGGCTGATGTTGCCGAGCTGGCCCTTCCCGATTTGCCCGCTCACACGGTAATCCTTTTTGCCCGTCGTCTCATCGGAAACCACGTTGGCCGTCGTTTCGGAAAGCAGCAGAGCTGTACATAAAATCAAGCCGATGTATTTCATAATGAAGTCTCCATGGTTTGGGTGAAAGCGCGGAATTATAAGGGGATTGCAATCTTTGCCGCCACCCAAAAAAAGGGCCTGTCCTTCTTTAGACAAAAACCCAAGACAGGGATTTATATGCAGGCACAAAAAAAGCGCCCTGATTGAGGGAGCTTTTCTGCGTTCGAGCTTCAGCTTAGTCGCGATTGCTCGGCCGGGAGTTTTTCAAGCGTTTTTTCTTTTCGCTCGGTTTCTCGTAGCAACGCTTGGCGCGCATGGTCTTGAGGATACCCTCCTTGTCCAGCGCTTTCTTGAGGCGACGCAGTGCGCGATCCACGCTTTCGCCGCGGCGTACTTTCACTTCGCATGTTTCTTGTGCCATATCTAAATTCACCTCCCCCAGTCATTTGGGGTTCATTTGAGAGGCGGGAACCTAGTGCAGCCCCTGCTCGAAGTCAAATAGAATAATAGGGTTCCATGGCAGGGAGCTAGTCGTCCTTGCCCGCCTTGGCCGCTTCAGTAATTTTCGAGGCGAGATGCGCGGGAACCTGCTCGTAGCGGCTGAACTCCATTTCAAATGAACCCTGACCGCTGGTGATCGAGCGCAGTTCAGAGCACAGCTTGAACGTTTCCGACTGCGGCACATCGGCCGAAATCGCCTGAAGCCCCTCCTCCGGACCCATGCCGAGAATACGGCCGCGTTTGGTGTTGAGCAGGCCGCTGATATCGCCCATGAACTGGTCGGGCACGATCACTTTCACGGTCATGATCGGTTCGAGCAGCACGGGGCTGGATTTTTCGATGGCTTCGTGCAGTGCGCGTGCTCCCGCGATCTTGAAGGCGACTTCGGATGAGTCGACATCGTGGTAGGAGCCGTCATACAGCTCGACCTGTACATTGATTACCTCCGCGCCGACCAATGGGCCTTTTTCAAGACCCTCGACGAATCCTTTTTCGCAGGCCGGGACAAAGTTCCCGGGAATTGCACCACCGACCAGCTTGTTGATGAACCATTTTTCGTCGGAAGGATCGCGCGGGCGGATGCGAATATAGCATTCACCGTATTGACCGCGACCGCCGGACTGTTTCTTGTGCTTGTAGCGGCCCTCGCCGCTGCCGGTGATGGTTTCCTTGTAGGCGACCTTCGGGACGTGATGGGTCATTTCCACGTTGCTGCGGTTCTTGATGTGCTCAAGGGTGACGTCGAGGTGCATATCGCCCATCCCCCACAGGACCAGTTCGTGTGTCTCGGTGTTGTGGGCGAGCCTGGTGGAGGGGTCTTCTTCGGTAGCGCGGTGCAGGGCCATACCGATTTTATCGGCATCGGCCTTATTCTTCGGCTCGACGGCATAGGCGGCGACCGGCGAGGGAAAGGCGATCGGTACAAACTGGATGCTGCTGCCTGGAGAACAGAGTGAATCGTTCAGGTAGGTGTGCTTGAGCTTGGTCAGCGCAACGATATCACCGGCCTTGGCCTCTTTGGCCTCGGTGCTTTTCTTGCCGTCCACATAGAGAATCGTGCTGATCTTCTCCTTCTGGTTCTTGGTCGGGTTGAAGATTTCCATGCCGGGTTTGAGCACGCCGCTATAGATGCGGACAAAGGTCAACTGCCCGATGAATGCATCGTTGAAACAGCGCCATACCTGTCCGGAGAAGGGCTGGTCCTCTTCGGCGGAGATTTCGTTGCCTTCGGCGCAGCTCACCGGATAATCGTGCGGGGAGGGGAAGAGGCGGCTGATGGAATCCATCGCTTCCTTCACGCCCATGTCGCCCTTGACCGATGTGGCGAAGACGGGGATCAGGTGCGCATCGTGTACGGATTTGCGCAGGCCTTCGGAAAACTCGTCAGCGGTCAACTCCTCGCCCTCAAAATATTTTTCCATCAGCGCGTCGTTGGTTTCGGCTGCCAGCTCGATCAGGTGGTCCTTGATCGCCTTCGCGCGGTCTGCCAGCTCCTCCGGAATCTGGTCGGTCGGAGTGTTGAGGAGGTCGACCGCCTTGCCATCGGAAGTAGGGAGCACTATCGGAACGCAGCGGTCCTCGCCCCAGCGCCCTTTGATTTCCGCCAGAACTTTTTCAAAATCGGTGTCGTCCTTGTCAAGGCAGGTGATGGCAATGCCGCGCGGTAGATTGCGCTTTTCAGCCGCCTTCCACGCACGCTGGGTGCCGACCTGGATGCCTGAGCTGGCATCGATGGTAATGAGGGCGGCGTCGGTCACCTCGGCGGCGGCAATCATCTGGCCGATAAAGTCGGCAAAGCCGGGGGTGTCGATCATGACGAGGCGGCGAACCTTACCGCTGGCGGCCGTGTATACGCCATCAAAGGGTTTTGCCCAAATAGAGATTTCGTGGGCTTTTTCTTCGTCGGTCCAATCGGCCACACTGGTGCCGTTTTCCGGAGAGCCCACCCGATCAACCTGACCCAGCTTGAACAAAATGCTGTCGATCAGCGAAGTCTTTCCGCTACCCGTGTGGCCCATGAAGGCGAAGTTGCGGACACTGTCAATGGGGATGTTTTTCATGTTCCTCTCCTTGATGCGCGCGTCGCGCGCAGTTGTTTAGTTCTTCGTTCATCGTTGACGGGTCAAGGAATGGGGCAAAGCTTCCTCATCAACCAACAACTCATCAACTATGAACACCGGCCCTAAGGCCCCTCCCGTTGCCGCCCAGTCGGCATAAAAGCGGGAAGCTTCAAAAAATACCTATCCCGATCCGGCTTTTCAAACCTTTTCCCCAACTAACAGGGAGCTTGGCAGAATCATTTTGTCCTTAATTATTTTGTCAAATCATTCTTCTTTATCCATTGTTCGGAGCCCATGACGAAAAAGCAGTCCAGATTTGAGCTAATGGCACCGGCGGGCTCCTATGCCGCGCTGTCGGCCGCCATCCGCGCAGGGGCGGACTCCATCTACTTCGGCGTCGACAAGCTCAACATGCGCTCGCGCGCCGCCAGCCCGTTCGGTTTGGGCGATCTGCGCCGCATCGCTCGCATCTGTCGCTGGTGCGGGGTGCGCAGCTACCTTGCGCTCAATGTCATCGTCTACGACGACGAACTCGAAACGGTTCGGGAAATCTGCGAGGCCGCCAAGACCGCGCGCATCGACGCGGTCATTGCTTCCGATATTTCTGCCATCGAATATGCCCGCTCCATCGGTCTAGAGGTCCACATCTCGGTGCAGGCCAATGTTTCAAATATGGGCGCTGTCCGCTTCTATGCCCGCTATGCCGACGTCATCGTACTCGCGCGCGAACTGACGCTCGAGCAGATCACCGTGATAGGAAATGCCATTCACGAAGAAAACATTACCGGCCCGAAAGGGGAGTTGGTGCAGATCGAACTGTTTGCGCACGGTGCGCTCTGCGTCGCCATCTCCGGGAAGTGCTACATGAGCCTCGGCTGCTACAACCAATCGGCCAACCGCGGGGCCTGCTTCCAGAACTGCCGCAGGGCCTACCGCCTGACCGATGTTGAAACCGGCGACGAGTTGGAGGTGCAGAACCGATATATCATGTCGCCCAAGGATCTCTGCACCCTGCCGCATCTCGACAAGCTGGCCGACGCCGGCGTGTCGGTTTACAAGCTCGAAGGCCGCGCCCGAACTGCACAATACGTGGATACCGTCACCAAGGCCTACCGTGCCGGACTCGATGCCGTGGAGGACGGAACCTTCAAGCCCGAAGATTTCGATCCGCTGAAAGCCGGACTGGCCGATGTGTTTAACCGCGGTTTCTGGGACGGCGGCTACTACTGCGGGGAGCCCATGGGCGAGTGGGCGGCTTCCGGCCATTCGCAGGCCACCCACAAGCGCATCCAGCTCGGTGTCGTCTCCAACTTCTTTGCCAAAATCGGCGTTGTAGAATTTACCCTCTGGCAGCAGGAGCTCCTGCCCGGCTGCGAAATCCTCGTCGAAGGCCCCACCACCGGCGCGGTGCAAACCGTCGCCGACTCCATCCGCGTCGATGGGAATCCCACCGACAAAGCCGTTAAGAACGACAAGGTCACCTTCGCCCTCCCCGAAAAAGCGCGCCGGCAGGACAAGGTCTTCCTGCTTGAGAAATGTTCGTAGTTCCGCCTTTAGGCGGTTTCGTGGGGCAGACATTCCTGTCTGCCCTGCGCAGGCAGGAAAGCCTGCGCCACATATTTCCTTTCGAACCGGTCGCCTTGTTTGAGACTAAAGGCGGGACTACAAACTTCTTACATCCCCCGCACGCGGTAGAAGGTTAACCCAGAGATTAAACGGATCAAATCTGAGGATGATCAGTCGACGTTGAGATAATCCGCCAGCAGGTCAAGCAGGGTTGCCTCGGCCTGGGTGATTTCTGTCACTTTTTCCGGATCGGCGCCGAGGCGGATTTCGACCTTACCCATGCCGGGGTAGAAGCCGAGATCGACATCTTCAGGTTCGAAGCTTGCCTGTTCCAGGATCGTGACGATATCGGATTCGCCAATGCCCTTGGTGTGGACGATGCGCACAAGGCGGGGGCGGGCATCGGTATAGCGATCCTGCAGCCAGGGGATGATTTCTTCGGAGAGAATGGCGTTGAATTCGTTGGGCGGGCCGGGAAGCACAAAGAGGGTTTTATCTCCGCTCAGGTCGATCCGCTGACCGGGGGCAGCACCAATGGAATTGGGAAGGACGCTACTGTTTTCAAGGACGAGGGCTTGCCGCTCCCCGGCGGACGTAATGGATCGTCCGCGTTTTTTGTACCACCCCTTGAGGTGGTTGACCGTCGCTTCGTGAAGGACGATCTTTCGTTCAAGCATCCGGCCAAGGGCATCGCGGGTGATGTCGTCGCTCGTCGGACCGAGGCCGCCGCTGACAAATACGAGGTCAACGCGGCTTAAGGCTTCCTGGACGGCACTTCCAATCGTCGGAATATCGTCGGGTATGGTCGTGTCGCGAACGAGCTGCAGGCCGATGGCGGTCAGCGCTTCGCCCAGGTCCTGCCCATGTGTGTTCAGCGTCCGTCCGCTGAGCAGCTCGTTGCCGATGGATATGAGTTCTGCTGAAATATTCATAAAACAGGCCTGTTATAAAAAGATGGCGGGCTAAGTCTGGATGCCTCCCTGCTTAAAGCTACGAAAACATAGTTGTTTATACAGGGGATAAAAATAAAGGCGAAAAATAAGTAGAGCGGATAAAAATGAAAATCAAAAATGTGGCAAGCGCAGGCTGAGGTGTCGCTATAAGCAGAAAGAGCTATTGGAGCGGTAGGAAACCTGAGTAGCGAAGCTCTCGGTTTTAGTTGAGTTTGTGCGGTCCTTTCAATACTCTCAAAATTGTTTTTTCGCAACGTACGATTCTTTCCTGAATAATCAGGGCGCAAATCGAAGGGGTTATTATGAGCAAACGGGTATGGTGCATGATGGTGGTGGCGATAGCCGTCAATGGAATTTGCGATGACTGGCATACGTGGCGCGGCCCGAACGCCAACGGTATTTCCAGCGAAACCGGATGGAATCCAAAGAGTGCGAAAAAGCTTTGGACCAGGGAACTTGGCGTCGGCTATTCAACCGTCAGCGTTAAAGGGGACAAGCTCTACACGATGGGGCATGAGGAGGGCGAGGATACCGTGTATTGCCTTGATGCCGGAACCGGAGATAAAGTCTGGGACTATAGCTATCCTTGCGAAACCGGAAAATACAAAGGACCACGCGCAACGCCGGTGGTCGATGGGGATAATCTCTATACGGTTAGTCGCACGGGCCATGTCATCTGCTTTGATGCCGCCTTCGGCAAGGTAAAGTGGAAAACCGATGCGCTCGATAAGACGGGCAACGAGAACATTCGCTGGGGGATTTCGTCGTCTGCGGTTATCGAAGACGATCTCCTGCTTTTGAACATTGGCGACGCCGGAATGGCACTGGACAAGAACTCCGGCAAGGTTGAATGGAAGAGCAAGGGGAAGCATAGCTATGCCTCTCCCGTCCTGTTCGATCACAAGGGCAAGCGTTGCGCCGCCATCTTTTCCTCGCCGGGCTTGCAGATCGTCGAAGCCAAAACCGGAAAGGAGATTGCTTCGTATGATTGGGTAACCAAATACGACATCAATGGAGCTGATCCGCTCATCATAGAGGATAAAATTTTTATCTCTTCCGGCTACAAACACGGTGCCGCCATGCTCGACTTTTCATCCGGCGAGCTGAAACCGGTATGGGAGAACGAAGTCATGCATAACCAATTCAGCAGCGGTCTTTATATGGATGGATATATCTATGGAATCGATGGCCAGACCAAGGGAAAAGGATTCCTCCGCTGCATCGCTGCCAAGGATGGTTCCGAGATTTGGAAAATGCGCATCGGTTTCGGTTCGGTAATTGCGGCCGACGGCAAACTGATTGCGCTGGGTGAGGACGGAACGCTCTACATTGCCGAAGCGACACCGGAAGGATACAAGGAGCTGGCGAAAACGAGTACCGGCTTAGAGAAGCTCTGCTGGACGCCTCCTGTTTTGGCCAATGGCATCATCTATTGCCGCAACGACAAGGGGACGCTCGTCGCGATTGATGTCCGTAAATAAGCGCATCTTAATTTGCCAATGCTCCGAACGGCACTTGCTCAAGAATGTAGACGAGGCTTCAAGCCTCGTTGCGTCTGATGAGGCCGTCGTTGTTTCGGATCTGTGTAAAGCCGCTTCTGAAAAGCTTCCGGTCCTGGGGGGAGTCGCTGCCACCGAATTCCCCGTAGTCTACGCCTGTCATCCCCGCGCCGTCCGGGCGCTCTTCGACTTTGCCGGATCACCTCTCCCCGAGGGCGCAGAGTGTATCAACCTGCGCGACCCGGAAACCCGGCCCGCCATCACTCCATCCAACGAATCCGCCCCCGCCTGGTTTCCCGTCATCGACTACGATCGCTGCACCCGTTGTGGGCAATGCTTCGACTTCTGTCTGTTCGGGGTTTACGAAAAGGATGGAGATGGCCGCGTACGTGTGGCGAACCCGCAAAACTGTAAGAACAACTGCCCGGCCTGTGCACGGATCTGCCCCGAAGCCGCAATCATTTTTCCAAAGGTTGGCGAGTCTCCTATCAACGGTGCGGAAATCTCCGACGAGGACGAACTGAAGAGCAACATTAAAGTCAATGTGGATGAAATCCTTGGCGACGATATCTACGCCGCGCTCAACGCCCGCAAGCAAAAACGCCGTTCGCTGCTTAACCGGAAAAAGATAGAGCAGGCATTGGCGGAGCGGAGCACGTGCTCGGAGGATCACCCATGAGCGCCGCCCTGATGAAACGTCTGCTGACCGAGCCCGATAAACGGCTGCTATGGAAGTTCTCCTATAACTTCGGCTACAAGGGTATGCGTTCCATCGAAAAATTCGAGAAACGCCTCAAGCGGGGCGAATATTTCCCGGCCTTCCTTTTTCTGTCTGTCACCAACGCCTGCAACCTGGCCTGCCAGGGTTGCTGGGTGTCGCAGTCGAATCCTCCGAAGCAGATTTCACCCGGCACGCTCGATAACGTCATCACCGAATGCAAGCGGCAGGGTTCGTTCTTCTTCGGAATACTGGGCGGCGAGCCGCTGCTTTACGAGGGACTCTTCGATGTTTTTGAAAAGCATCCTGACTGCTATTTCCTGCTCTTTACCAACGGCACCCTGATCACCGATGACGTTGCCCGGGAGATGCGCCGCATCGGTAACATCAGTCCGCTCGTTAGTATCGAAGGCCTTGAAGAGGTCAGCGATGTGCGCCGCGGTGGTGAAAACGTGTATGAACAATCCATGCTGGGATTGGCCAATTGCAGGAAACACCGCCTCGTCACCGGGGTATGCACCAGCGTCTGCAAATCCAATATCGACGATCTCGCCAGCGAAAAATTCGTCAACGATATTGCCGCGCTCGGCGCGCACTATCTCTGGTATTACATCTATCGTCCCGTTGGTCCGAACCCCGAGCCTCGGCTCGCGCTCAGCGCCGAACAGGTCACAGAGCTTCGCCGGTTCATTGTCGACATCCGCCTCAAGGCACCGCTGATGGTCGTTGATGCCTATTGGGATGACAAAGGCAACGCGCTTTGCCCTGCCGGTGTAGGAATCGCAAATCACATCAGTCCCGACGGCTACATCGAACCCTGTCCGCCGATCCAGTTCGCCAAAGACAATATCGGCGATGGTACCGGGCTGTTCGACATCTTTAACCGTTCCGACTTTCTCGCCAAATTCAGGATGATGAGCTGCAAAACCACACAGGGCTGCATCATCATGGAGCATCCGGACAAGCTCTCCGATTTCATGAAAACCGAAGATGCGATCGACAGCTCCGGGCGCGGCACCCTTAAGGAGGAGTTTGACCAAATGTGTGCCTGCGGAAGTCATCATCAGCCCGGCAAGGAAATTCCCGAGCGCAGCTGGGCATACCGTTTTGCAAAGAAACACTGGTTTTTCGGATTCGGGGCATACGGCTAATGAACAAGACCAGGCAACCTTACGGTGTTCCTGCCGAACGGTCGGAACGCGATCAACTCCAGCACGCGGTGCAGGCCTATGCCGCCGAGCGCAGGCTCGTACCGCCGCTCTCCATGGAAGAGCTGCGCGACCATGCCGAAAACATCGCCACCAACCCCGGCATGGTCGACTATGTCATGGTGCTGCTCAACAACGAGGTCTGGCGTGACACCGTCGCCTCTATTCCGTATGAGCGCCGTCTGCTCCTTCTCCCGCTATGCCTGCGCAACGTATCGGACTGTCCCGCCGAACTCGACGAGTTTGGCCTGCTCTGCGAAGAGTGCGGCCGCTGCAACATAGGCGAGCTGCAGTCGATCGCCGAAGAACTGGGCTACGTTGTCCTCGTCGCTGAAGGTTCCACCGTCGTATCCAGGTTGCTCGAAGGCGGCAAGGTCGATGCTGTTGTGGGCGTTAGCTGTCTCAACGCGCTTGAAAAATCCTTTCCCCATATGGCCGATGGAGCCATTCCCGGCCTTGCCATCCCTCTTACCGTCGATGGTTGCATCAGCACCAAAATGGATATGGATCACGTCCGCAAGGCCATCCAGCTCAAATCTTCCAAGCCCTGGAAAAACAACCTCGAAACCCGTCGCCTGCGGGAAATTATCGACGGTTGGTTCGCCGCTTCCAATCCGTGGGAAGCTGAAACCCGAACCGAGCAAATGGCGTATGAATGGCTGCTGAAAAACGGCAAGCGCTGGCGGCCGTACCTGCTGGCCTGCACCTACAGCGCGCTCAACGACGGAACCACTGACCTGCCCGATGAAATCCGCCAGCTGGCTCTTGCTGTCGAATGTTTTCACAAGGCATCACTCGTGCATGATGATATCGAGGACGACGATGACCTCCGCTACGGCCAGCCAACCCTCCACTGCCAATATGGAATTCCCGTAGCCCTCAATGTCGGTGACCTGCTCGTGGGCGAAGGCTACCGCCGGATCGCCTCCGTCGAAACCCGCTCCGTCGAAATGCTGCGTATGGCCGCCGAAAACCACCGCATGCTCTGCCTCGGGCAAGGGGAGGAACTCTATGGGCTCTCTCACCAAACACCATTCACCACCGGGCAAATCATCGAAATATTCCGTCGCAAAACCGCCCCCGCGTTTGGCGTCGCGCTCCAGCTCGGAGCCATCGCCGCCGGGGCCGATGAAGGCCTGCTGGAAACACTCCGGTCCTTCAGCGAATCCCTTGGCATCGCCTACCAGATTCGCGACGACCTGGAAGAGTATCAAAGCGGCGAGGTCCTTGATCTCCGCGCCTCACTCCTCCTGGCCCTGGCCCATGATCACTCGCCAGTAACCCCATTGAGCTGCGAATCTCCGCAGTTGCACCATATCTTTGATGAACTGATGATTCCCGAAAAGGCCGCCCAGTTGCTGGAGCACTACAAGAATGAGGCGATTCGCGCGCTTAACCCCCTGCAAAACGCGTTTCTTAAGAGTTTTTTGCGGCGCGTCACAACCAAAATGCTGAGCGGGGTTTGATGTCATGGGAGCCATTTCCGACCAGCTGCTCCGGACCGCTGCGTGCTCGCGCCAGTTTCTGGAAAAGGACTCGCGTGCCGAGGTTGCCCGTTTCATTCTCGGTCAGCAGAATTCCGATGGCGGGTTCCGGGGCAGGGGATCGGCCAGTGATCTCTACTATTCCGTTTTCGCAGCCGCCGGCCTGAAAGTGCTTGGCCGGCGTATTCCTGTTTTCTCTCTTTGGAACTATGTGCGATCGTTTGGCATGGGCGAAGATCTCGACCTTGTCCATTTGGTTAGTCTGATCCGGCTGAGAACCGCATTTCCAACGCCAGGAAAAACCCGCCGCCGGTTTTTTCAAACCCTGGAAGCCCATCGTGCCGATTCAGCCTATGACCTGTTCCTTAAATTGTTGATCGGGGAACATGCTGATGAGCCGGTGGAAGTTCCTTTATCCGCCCCAACGACCAATCTTGCGGCAGCGGTGGTTGTTAACCGCCAAACCGACAGGGGCACGGAGACAGCTCTGCTGGATCGCTGTTGCGCGGCCGGCGGTTTTGGCGCTACGGAAAAACTGAAGAACCCTGATCTGCTTTCCACCGCCACTGCGCTTTTTGCATTACGTGTATTGGAGACCGATCTCGCACCCATTCGCAGGCCCTGTCTGGAATATATTGAATCGCTTTGGCGCGACAGCGGCGGCTTTACCGGGCATACGGATGATGGATTTGAGGATGTGGAATACACCTTCTACGCCCTCCTTGGGATAGGATGCCTGATGGAATGAATGAGGCCTTGCAAAACGCCCGCGAAAGATTGCTCGCCGAGCTACTGCCCGACGGCCGCTGGTTAGGGGAGCTTTCAAGTTCGGCGCTGGCGACGGCCGTCGCCTCGTTTACATTGCAGCTGGCCGGGCGGACAGAGATAGCGGAGCGGGGGTTTCAATGGTTAAAAAACCATCGCAATGCCGATGGTGGATGGGGTGACAGCCCGGAGAGCCCGAGCAATTTTACAACCACACTGCTGTGCCGCTGCGCACTGGACGAGGATGTCGGATCGCCGCAGGAGGTAGCCGATTCTGTTCTGGAGTTCTACGGTGACGATCGTACCTTCTCGGTTCCGATTCTGACCCTGTGCATACTTTCAGGCAAACTCGGCGACGACTGGTCGGTTCTTCCGCAGCTGCCGTTTGAGCTGGCCGTTTTCCCGCACCGTTTCTACAAGCTCCTCCGCCTGCCGGTGGTCAGCTATGCACTGCCGGCACTGATCGCCATTGGGCTGGTGCGCCATGTGAACCGGCCAACACCGTTTGCATTTTTCCGGAACCGGCTCGTTGCACGCGTGCTGGGAATCCTGCGGAAGATCCAGCCCGAGAGCGGAGGTTTTCTTGAAGCCGCGCCACTTACCGGTTTTGTGGGCATGAGCCTGGCCGGTGCGGAATATGGCGATCTGCCCGTCGCGCAGGACTGTTTCAGGTTCCTTGAAAACACCGTGCGCGAAGATGGCAGCTGGCCGATCGATATCAACCTGTCGACCTGGGTGACCTCGCTATCCGTCCGGGCCCTGGGTGACGATCTTTCTGAGGAACAACAGGCAAATATCCGCAACCACCTATTGCGCACGCAATGGCTGGAAGAGCACCCCTTCACCCATGCCGCTCCCGGCGGCTGGGGCTGGACCCCGGAGCAGGGCGGCGTGCCCGATGCCGATGACACGGCTGCGGCGTTGATTGCTTTGCATCAACTTGGGCAGACCGGAAAGTCTGCCCCGCATGTGGAGCAGACATTCCAGTCTGCTCAGCGGGGAATCCGGTGGCTGTTGGATCTGCAAAACCGCGATGGCGGAATGCCGACCTTCTGCAAGGGGTGGGGGAAGCTGCCGTTTGATCGCAGCTGCCCGGATTTGACGGCTCATGCCATCCGGGCATTTGTGGAATGGCGTGACGATGTGGGTTCCTGGCTTTGGAAAAAGATGGATCGCTCCATCCGCCACGGATTGCACTATCTTGAAAGGGAGCAACGCTCCGATGGAGCATGGCTGCCGTTGTGGTTCGGAAATCAGAATAATCCGAATCATGAAAATCCGGTCTATGGTACGGTCCGCGTGCTCGAAGCCCTGCGCGAAGTCGATGAATCAGAGTTTCCAGCCGTCGGAAAAATGAAACAACGCGGTTTTCAATGGCTGGAAGACACACAACTTTCGGGGCTTTCCATCGAGGAGTCCGCTTTGAGGGTTGGATTGACCGGAAAAGGCGCTGAGCACCTGCTCGAAATGACGAGTTCGGGAATGGATTTTCCGGCCAGCCCGATCGGATTGTATTTTGCGAGCCTGTGGTATTCGGAAAGGCTGTATCCGCTGATCTTTACGGTCGAGGCGTTGAAACGCCATACCGTGCGTTCAGAGGAACATGAGTAATGACTTTATTTTTTTGACCCGATGGGCTATATCGGGCAAACATCTATTTTCGTGATAGGGATTAAAAACGACCAAAGGGGGTAGGCAATGAATCGGATAGTGATTTATATGACTGTGGGGGTCATGTTGGCAACGACCCTATGTGCTGGTGACTGGCCTCAGTTTTGCGGGCCGGACAGGAATAATATTTCATCTGAAACCGGGCTGGCTTCCAGCTGGCCGGAGGCTGGGCCGAAAGTCCTGTGGGAAACCGAAGTCCACGATGGTTATTCGGGGCCGGCCATCAAGGACGGCAAGATTTATCTGGTCGACCGCGAGGGCGACAACAGCCTCCTGCGTTGCCTTGATATGGATTCAGGGAAAGAGCTTTGGAAGGTTTCCTTTGCCGATGCGGCGGAAATGAAGAGCAAGAAATTTGCCGGCACGCGCGGCACTCCAACCGTGACCGATGAGGCCGCCTATCTTGTGACGGGCTATGGAGTTGTGGTCTGTATCGATCTTAAGACGAAAAAGGAAAGATGGACGCACAGCCTGCTGACGGACTATGACAACGAGCTGCACCAGTTTGGCATTGCGCAGTCACCTGCCATTTATAAAAATATGGTTTTCGTTGCTCCAAATACGGAAACGGTAGGCGTGGCTGCATATGACCGAAAGTCTGGAGAACGTTTGTGGGTGTCGCCCGGTCTTGGCTATCACGCCTACATTTCGCCCCGGGTTGTGAATATTTGCGGGCAGGACATGGTGGTGGCGATCGGCTCCTCCGAAAAGGAACAGAAGAGCAAGCGGCGCAAAAAGACGGATGATCCGGAGCCGGAACCCAAGAAGGAGCTTGCGCCCGCCCATGTGGTCGGCCTTTCCCCCAAGGATGGTTCGATCCTCTGGGACTACACCGACTGGCGCTGCCACATGGCCATTCCCCATCCGGTTGCACTGCCCGATAACCGCCTGTTCATTACCGGAGGCTATGGTGCTGGTTCGGCCATGATCCAGATTGTGAAGAAGGGGCGCGGGTTCGAGGCGAAGGAGCTATACAAAACCGACGAGGTTGGTTCGCAGATCCACCAGCCGATTCGGGTCGGAAACCACCTTTTTATCGGCAGCAATTCCAATAGCCGGAAGGACGGGCTGGCTTCCTACACCCTCGATGGAACGCTGGAGTGGCGCACGAAGGATATCGACGATGCGCCCAACTTTGAGCGAGGTTCATTCATTCTTGCTGACGGCAAACTGGTTATTCTCGATGGTAAAACCGGCGTACTACATCTCTTAAAGGCCGATCCAATGAAATTCAAGGAACTCGCCTCGGCCAAGATGGTCGAAGAAAACGACATGGCCTGGGCTCCGCTCGCCCTCTCCAATGGCAAATTACTTGTTCGCGATTGGAATACCCTAAAGTGTGTTGACCT